>JBFYNT010000033.1:0-12584 GCA_041304225.1 Candidatus Aminicenantota bacterium | reverse complement strand
CGACGATGTCGGCGCGGAAACGGCCGTGGAAATCCTCGAGCCGCCTCGCGTACCACGCGTCCCAAGCCTCCGCGAGCGGCCGGAGGACGGCGTTCCCGGTCTTCCCGAAGTGCCGCGCGTCGGCCGCGGCGATCTCCTTCTTCATCCTCAGGTAGGCGTCGAATCCCCGGACGAACGCGGGATCTTCGAGCTGTTCGATGAGGACAGGAGTGAGGCCGATGCTCGCCCGGGCCGGGAGGCCCTCGCCCGCCAGCCGCTCGAACACGTCGAGCAGGGGCAGGTACGACTCCGCGACGGCCTCGTAGAGCCAATCCATCCCGTGCGGCCAGCTGCCGTGGGCCAGGACGTAGGGGATGTGGCTGTGGAGGACCAGGGAGAAGAACTTATCGGCCACGCGGCTCCTTCAGCACCACGGACAGGCGTTTCGTTCCCTTGCCGGCCAGACCGACCGACCAGACGGGGCAGAGGCAATATCCCTGATGGATTATATCAAAACCCCCCTCGGATTGGGAGAGGGTCCGGAGGGCGAACGACCACACCGCGTCGGCCGATCCGGGTTCGAAGCGCAAGGCCCCGCCGTAGAGGGAAGCGCCCGAGGCGCCGAGGAGCGTCAATTCGTGGGGAAAAGCCAGCAGGTTCCATTCCGAGCCGTAGACGAGATCGATCGGCCGGTCCGAGAGGTTCTCGAGCTCGATCTCGACCCGGAGGGCGCCGTCGGCGCTGGCGACCGTTTTCCGGACGGCGAGCGGAAGGCTCTCTCTCCCGGCCCTGACCGATCCCCGTCCGTCTAGCCGGAGGACGGGCCCGGCGGCCGCGAAGGCGAACGCCCCGTCGGCGAGATCGCTCCGGTCGTCCGCCTCGCCGGCGCGGAAGGCCTCCGCCGAGGTCCCCGGAGCGAAGAATCGGTCGATCAGCGAATGGCGGGGCCGCTGGTCGTAGCGAAGGAGCTCGGCGGCATCGGCGGGCAGCGCCCGGCCGAGCTCGTGGATGCTCTTTCCTTCGCCCTCCTCCCCCGCCCCGGCGACGGACGGACGGTGATAGGCCTCGCGGCGGCGCGAGAGGACGTCCGACAGGTTCCTCGACCAAGGCCGATAGTCGATCTCGACCAGCGTGCCGCCCGGGTCCGGCTTGACGGCCAGGCCGAAGGTCCCGTCGCGGAAGAAGAGTTCCGGCCGCCCGTCGCAATCGTAGTCGAGGGTCCGCCAACCCGGCGGGTCGGGCGTCCGCCTCTCGGCTTTGAGGAGGTGGTGGAAGGCCGCTTCGCGCAGGTGCGGCAGGTAGAGGCCGCCGAAGACGCCGTGCCAGTAGGGGTCGTTGCACTGGCCCTTGTAGAGGTCGAGCCGGGCTTCGGGCGGCGCGTCCGTGGAGCGGACCGCCTCGGAGATCATGACCATCCGCTTGTGGAGGTGGTTCGACTCCGGGTATTTGCGCAGGAAGTCGCGGAAGAGGCCGCCGCGCAGGAACCGCCGGGCCTCGGGTCCCGCTCCCGACTTGAGCTTCTCGTAGGCCGCCTGCTCCTCGGGCTCGAGGACCCATTCCATCATCTCCTCGTAGGACGCCGGGGGGAGGTAGATGCGGCCGGCCGGCGGGTGCGCGTCCAGGTGTTCGGAGAAGGAGATCATGCGGACGCCCCGCTCCTCGACGAAGACCAGGAACCGCTCGAGCCAGCCGTCATCATAGACCCACTGGCGCGTCCCCGGCCAGACGCCGAACTTCTCGCCGTCGTCGCCCAGGATGGCCGTGCCGCCCGAATCGCGGATCGGGCCGAGGTAGCCGTCGAGGTCCTCGAGGGGGCGAAAGGGAATGAGGTAGCGGAGCGTCTTGTCAATGGGGAAGACGCGCAGCGCCCGGCCCTCGTCCTCCGTGATGTAGCTCGCGTGGAGGTCCCGGACCCCGGCGTAGCGGAAGTGCTCTTCGTCGAGCAGCGTGTACTCGACGCCCGCCTCGGCCAGCGATCGCGGCAAGTGGGGCTCCCAGACCCTTTCGGTCAGCCACACGCCGCGCGGCCGGCGGCCGAAGTGCGCGGCCAGGAAGTCGCTCATCAGCCGGACCTGGCCGATCCGGTCGGCTTCGGGGATGAGCGTCAGGATGGGTTCGTAGAACCCGCCGCCGAGGAGCTCGACCTGATCGCGGCGGACCATCTCCGCGACGAGGTCCCAGCAGGCCCGCTCTCGCTTCTCCATGTATTCCCAGAGCGGCCCAGAGAAGTGGAGGGCGAACTTGAACGAGGGATGGCGGATCAGGCCTTCGAGGAGGGGACGGTAGCAATCGCCGAACGCCGACTCGAACACATGATCGAAGTTGCCGACCGGCTGGTGGTTGTGGATCGCGAACAGGAACTCGGGACCGCTCATGGCGCCGGGACCCCTTCCTGGGCCAGGACGTAAGCGAGGACGGCCAGGACGACGGCCTGGAGCTCGAGCTCGCGAGGATGGACGCTGGCGACGGTATCGAGGGCGGAGTGATGGACGTCGAAATAGGGTTGGGAGTTAGGGATGACGGCGGCGGGCACGGCGCCCTGCTGGACGAGAGGAGCGACATCGACTCCTCCCCCGCCGGGGCCGATGGAGGCGATGCCGAAAGGCCCGAGCAGGCCGCGGAGGGCTCTCATCCGCGCGAGGACCTTCGATCCCGGCTTGCCGATCGCCAGCCCGATCGGGACGAACGCGCCCCGGTCCGACTCCGCGGCGACGATGTGCCGCTCGCCCTTACGGAGCGGCGAAGCGGCATAGGCCCGCCCGCCCGTGCCGCCGAACTCCTCGTCCATGAAGAAGACGGCCCGGATGGTCCGCTTCGGCCGCAGGCCGAGGTCCCGGATGAGGGCCAGGGCCTCGAGGGCCGCCGCGCAGCCCGCCGCGTCATCGTGGGCCCCGACGCCGAGGTCCCAGCTGTCGAGGTGGCCGCCGAGGAGGACGATCTCGTCGGGCCTCTCACTTCCGGTGATCTCCCCCACCGCGTTGGCCGAGACGATCCGGCCCATGTCCCGGCAATCCAGCTCGAGCGACACGGCGACCTCACGCGGCTCGCGCAGGAGCGCGCTCAGCCGGTCGGCGTCGGCGGTGGCGATGGCGGCGGCGGGGATGGCCGGGACGCCGGCCTCGTAGCTCAGCATGCCGGTGTGGGGAAGGCGGTCGTCGCGGAAGGTCAGGGAGCGGACGAGCACCGCGACCGCGCCGTTGCGGGCCGCGGCCGAGGCCCCGGCGACCCGCTGGTCGGCGGCCCCGCCGTAGGCCGCGAAGGGCTCGGTCGACCGCCGGTCCATGGGCCGGTTGAAGAAGACGATCCGGCCCGCTGCGGCCCGGCCGAGGGCGGCGGCCTCGGCGAGCGACCGCACTTCGACGACGGGCGCGGCGAGCCCGCCAGCCGGCGTGGCGACGCTGCCGCCCAGGGCGCAGACGGCCAGCGGAACGGCGGGACGGTCACAGGAGGCGACGACCGCGGCCGCGGCCACTTCGCCCCTCACCCAGCGGCCGACTTCGACCGGCTCGCTGTGGACCTCGTCGAGCCCCATCTCCGACATGAGCTCGAGGGAGACCCGGACGGCCGCGTCCGCCTGCGGGGAGCCGGTCAGCCGCGGTCCGACGGAGCAGATCCGGGCGAGCAGACGGTGGGCCCGTTCGCCGGTGAGCCCGGCCTCGCGAAGCCGGTCCACCGTTTCCCGGTAGGGCTCCGTCGCCCCCTCCCGCCGGGCGCACGAGAACGAAAGGGCCAGGACGAGAGCGGCGAGCGCCAGTCGGACGATGCGGATGTTCATGGATCCCCCCACCGTCATCGATGGAGGAAGCAGCGTTCCGAATCGAGCTCCCCGGGCTTGCGGGTGATGATCATGGCCAGGCCGAGCTCGTCGGCCTTGTCGATGACCTCCTGGTCCTTGACCGACCCGAGGGGATAGATGAGGGCGGTGATGCCGCATTTCCCGGCCAGCTCGACGACGTCCGGGAAGGGCATGAACGCGTCGGAAGCGAGGACCGTACCTTCGGGGCCGTAGCCGCGTCGCGAGAGCCGGACGGCGTCCTCGGCCGAATCGATGCGGCTGCGCTGGCCGGAGCCGATGCCGTGGGTCTTGTCCTCGGTCCCGATGACGACGGCGTTGGACCGGGTGAAACAGGCCACCGTCCAGGTGAAGAGGGCGGCCCGGACCTCCGCGGGGGTCGGTTTCCGCTTGGAGACGACGTCGACCGACTCCGGCGAGACGATCTTCGAGTCGAACCGCTTCTGGAGGAGCAGGCCGCCCGCCACCCGCTTGACCTCGATCCCGTTGTCGACGGCCGGCGCGTCGAGGGGCGCGCCCATACGGACGACGCGCAGGACCTTGCGCGTGGCCAAGACCTCGAGGGCTTCGGGGGCGAAGTCGGGGGCGTAGACGACCTCGACGTTGCGCGGGCTCTCGACGAGCAGGCGGGCCAGCGGCTCGGTGACCCGGTAGCTGAAGACGTCGACGCCGCCGAAGTTCGACAGGGAGTCGCACTTCCAGGCTTTCTCGAAGGTGCCGACGGGGTCGTCGCCGAGGGCGACGCCGCTCGGCATCTCGTGCTTGATGATGACGCAAGCCGACCGGCCGGGGAACACCCGGACGAGCTTGCGGGCCAGCCGCTGGCCCAAGTCCATGTCCCCGACGTTGATGTAGCTCAGGCCTTTGGTCCCTTCCTGGAGGACCTCGATCCGGCCCATGTTCGGGCCTTCGGCCCCGGCTTCCTGGTAGAAGGCGGCCGGGTAACCCGGGTTTTCGCCGTAGCGCATGGGGAACTTCTTGATGAACGTGTCGTCGCCGAGGATGAGCGTGTCGGGGAAGTCCTCGCGCACCTTGGTCGCGTATTGGCTGCGGGCCGTACGTTCGGGTTTGCTCATGGTGACGTCCTTTCGACGCGGTTGATGATGTGGACCTCGGTCGCGGCGGGACCGGCGAGGGAGGCGAAGACGCAGGCGACGGAGACGCGGAGGTCCTTCCCGCCGGCGGACGGCGCCAGGGCGGCGTAGGCCGCCTCGGCGGTCTCGGCGGCGGTGGCGCCCTCGAAGGCCATCCGGCGCGGCTCGCCCGCGAAGACCGGCAGCGGATCCGCGTTGGGGCCCTCGTACGTGGAGACGAGCCGCCCCTCGCCGGGCCGGAGAGCGACCTCGAAGTAGCTGCGCAGGCTCTCGCCCGACGGTCCGCGGCGGACGACGCTGAGACCGGCCCGGGGCCCGACGAGACAGCCGCTGATCCGCGGCGTGAAGATGGGCGCGTCCGGCTCGAAATCCCAGCCCGAAAGGGCCCGCGACAGCACGGCCACCGGGTCGGCGCCGGGCGCGAGCCCGTCGCGGACGACGCCCGTCTGCTTGCCGTTCGAGACCGCGATCCCGGCCTCGCCGAAAAGGATGGCCGGGTAGATGAGCAGGTCGACGTTGCCCTTCCTCAAGGTCTCCTCGTCGGTCGGCTGGACCCAGACCCCGCCGTCGCGGTTGACGAGCCGGCGGGCCTGGCTCGAGGGGGATCGTCCGGTGATGGCGTAGAGGACGACGGCCAGGCCGTCGCGGCGCGGCGCGCCGATCGCCAGGAGCCGTCCTGGGTATTCGAGTGTCGCGAGAAGCCCGTAGGGAGCGTCCATCGGTCCGTCCTTTCGGGCCTATTGATAGCACAGCCCCCGAAGCCAAGTCAAAGGAGACAGGACGGCCCGTCCTTGAGAATGCGAAGTCTTATCTGATACAATCCGCTCTCGAATGGCGAAGGAGGCCGAGCCGACGATGAAAACGATCGAGCATCCCGAACGATCCTTCCGCGACCCGGAATTCCTCGAATCGCTGGAGGGCCGGACGCTGCGCATCCTGAGCGAGTATCTCGGCCCGATGACCCGCCTGGACAAGGCCAAGATCAACAGCACCATCCTCTTCCTCGGCTCGGCCAAGGCCGACCCGACCAACGCCGATTCCGCCTTCCATCGCTACTACTGGGAGGCCGAAGAGTTGGCCTACCTGCTGGCCAAGTGGGCCATCGGCATCAAGACGCCCAAGGGCAAGGACTTCGTCGTCTGCACGGGGGCCGGGCCGGGCATCATGGAGGCGGCCAACCGCGGCGCGGCGCGGGCGGGTGGCAAGACGATCGGCATGAACATCTCGCTCCCCCAGCCGCAGGGCGCCAATCCCTACGTCACCCCCGAGCTGTCCTTCTCCTTCCATTACTTTTTCATGAGGAAGTTCTGGCTGGCTTACAAGGCCAAGGCCGTTATCATCTTTCCGGGCGGCTTCGGCACGCTCGACGAGTTCTTCGAGATCGCCACGCTCCTTCAGACGAGCAAGATCTCCAAGAAGGAGATGACCCTCGTCCTCTACGGCGGGGAATACTGGAACGACCTGATCAAGTTCGACTCCATGGTCAAAAAGGGCGCCATCTGCGCCGACGACCTCAAGCTCTTCCGCGTCTGCTCGACGCCCAAGGAGGCCTTCGCCTATCTCAAGAAGAAGCTCCTGGGCACCCTTGCCTGACCGGGGCCCTTCCGCGGCGGCCTTGGCCGCCGTGATCGTCCTCTCGGCCGCGGCCGCCTGCGCGCCCCTCCCCCGTCCCGGCCGGCCCGCCGGGACCGAGACGGGTGTCGCGTCCTGGTACGGGGGAGAGTTCCACGGCCGGCCGACTTCGAGCCGGGAGATCTACGACATGAACGACATGACGGCCGCCCACCGCACGCTCCCGTTCGGGACCTACGTCATGGTGACCAACCTCGGGAACGACCGTTCGGTCGTCGTCCGGATCAACGACCGGGGGCCGTTCGTCCGCGGCCGGGTCATCGACCTGTCCTACGCGGCCGCGAGCGTCATCGGCCTCGTCGGGCCGGGCACGGCCCGCGTCCGGATCGAAGCCCTGAGGGGCTTCAAGGCCCCGGCCTCGTCCGGGCGGCGGGGGATCGTCTGGCTCCAGGTCGGGGCGTACACGGTGCAGGAGTCGGCCTACTCCATCAAGAAGACGCTCGACGCGTCGTTCCGGGACGTCGTCGTGACGCGATTCGAGTCCCCGACGGCCGTATTTTTCCGGGTTCGCGTCCGGGCCGAAGAGGGCGAAGCCGACGGCCTGGCCCGGCGTCTGGCCGCCGCTGGCTATCCGGTCATCATCGTCCGTGAGTGAGCCCTAGCGGCCGTCCCCCGGGTTCTTGAAGAGGTAGGCCACCTCGCGGAGCTTGTTCTCGACGCCGTCGTGGACCGCGTACGATCCGCCCTGATAGAAGCCGGCCGCGCCGAATTCCCCTTTCTTGTTGAGGGCGTAGAAATCGAGGCCGAACTTCGGGCGGCCCTTGTCGTCGCAAAGGCGGGGCACGAGCTTGGTCTTGGCCGCGACCGCTTTGCAGGCTTCGAGGCAGGCCTGCTCGGGCGATATCCCGCGGCCCATGGCGTCGACGATGCGAAAGCTGGCGCAGGTCTGGAGATTGGCCTCGCCCCGGCCCGTGGAGCCGGCCGCGCCGATCTCGTTGTCGACGTAGAGCCCCGCCCCGATGATCGGCGAGTCGCCCACCCGGCCGGCGAGCTTCCAGGACAGGCCGCTCGTCGTCGTCACGCCGGCCAGGCGGCCGGAGGCGTCGAGGGCCAGACAATTGATCGTCCCGTGGGTCTGCATCACCGCGCGCATATCCGCGGGCAGGCTTTCGGCCTTCGGAGGGAACCAGTTGTCCACGTCCGACATGGTCTCCTTCCAGAGCAGCCAGGCCTGTCGGGACCGCTCGGTCAGAAGGTCCTCCTCCTTGAAGCCGTGGGCCCGGGCGAACTTGAGCGCGCCCTCGCCGACAAGGAGGACGTGGTCGGTCCGCTCCAGGACCAGCCGGGCCACTTGGGACGGGTTCTTGATGTTCCGCAACGCGGCCACCGCCCCGGCCCGGTGCGTCGGCCCGTACATGACGGACGAATCGAGCTCGACGACGCCGTCCTCGTTGGGCAGGCCGCCGTAGCCGACCGACATGTCGTTCGGGTCGTCCTCGACGATGTTGACCCCGGCGATGACGGCGTCGAGAGGGTCGCCGCCAGCCCTGAGGATGTCCATCGCCTTCGCGGTCGCGCGGATTCCGTTGCCGCTCGAAACGACCCGCGGCCCGGCCGGCGCCGCGGGTCCGGCCGCCTCCGCCCGAGGGCCGCCAAGGATGAGCGCGGCGGCGCCCGCTCCGGCCCCCGCCTTGAGGAAATCGCGTCTCGAATATCGGCTCATGGTCCTGTCAGTCTCCTTTCGTGCCTTCTTTGTCCAGGTCCTCGAGGAGCTGGATGAGGATGGTATGGTCGCCTTCGGGCACCGCGAACTTTCGAACGCTGCCGGAAAAAACGTCGGTCTCCCGGCCGTCGACGAGGAGCTGGTACTTGCCCTTCTTCAGGAAGCGCAGCCGGACCTCCCGCCGTTTCAGGGACTTCATCTCGAAGGAGACCTCCGATTCATTGTAGAGGAAGCGGCGGACGACCGCCCCGCCGTCGATGGACATGAGGGTTTCGCCCTCCTCGCGCAGGACGGTCGCGGAGTTGGAAGCCTCGACCTCGTAATGGCGGCCCTGGACCAGGACGCGGGAGAGCCGGCCCTTGCTCTCCGGCTTGAGGATGCCGAAGCGGAAACCCTCGAGCGGCGTGAAATCGAGGAACTCCTCGACGGCGACCAGGGCGGCCAGGGGCCCGGCGGCGTGGTGCCGCTCGCCGGCCGCCTCGCCCGTCAGCGAATCGAAGCTCTCCGGCGAGAGGCCGAAGCTCTCCCAGCTGCGCATGAACATCTCGGCGCTCTTGCGCGCCAGCTCCGAGGCCACCGCGTCGAAGCCGTAGGCCTTCAGGCCCTGGTAGACGAGATAGTTCATGGCGGGCCGGACCGTGCCGCGCCACGAGCGCTGGCTCTCGGGCCGGAAGGAGGGGTCGTCGCGCGAGATGGACGGGACGACGAAGTCCCCCCAGAACTGCTTCGGATCGAGGAGGCGCCGAAGCATCCGTTGGGCCCGGTCCTGGTCGGGGATGCGGGCCAGGAGCGGCAGGAAAGCGGAGGCCGCCTTGTGGACGGAGAAGCGCCCGTCCCAGTGGCGGTCGAAGTAGAATCCCGCCTTCTCGTTCCACAGCCGGGCGTTGATCAGGGTCTTCATCCGGTCGTACTCGTCGCGGTAGCGCTCGACGTCGACAGGCCGGCCGAGGATGCCGGCGATCTCGGCCAGGCACCAGGCGTCCAGGGCATAGAGGGAGCTGAGGTCGAGGCAGTTCATCGCCAGCGTCCCGGTCGTCTCGTTGAAGGACGCGTCCTCCCAGTTCGGCAGATCGTCCTGTCCCGACTCCCGGCCGGCCCGCATCCGGCCGGATGCGCTCCGCTCCCAGGACGGGAGGTCCTTCCCGACGAGGGCGGCGTCCGAGCCCCACTCGAGCAGCCCGTCGCCGTTGCCGTCGCGGCGGGCCAGGCCGGGGCCGTCCGGACGCCGGTCTGTCCAGTAGTCGTGCCATCGCTGGAGGGCGGGGTAGGCCTGGCGAAGGACGTCCAGGTCGCCCAGCCGCTCGAACAGCTTCAGCACCACGTAGGTTCCGATAGGCGGCTGCGAGCGGTCGGCCGTCCCGCCCGAGCGGCTCCGCCAGCCCGGGACGTTCCCGTTCGGGTACTGGGTCTCGAGCACGGACGTGAGGGCGTCGACGGCCAGCTTCTGGCTCTCGAGCGCCAGCTCCAGAACGTTGAGGAAGGAGGCGTCGGACGTGACGGTCCAGTCGTCCCGGCGACCGTCGCCGCGGGGGTAGATCGAGGCCCGGCCCGCGGGCGAATAGAGGCGGTGGCTTCCCGCCTTGTAAAGGACCGTCCAATGGAGGCTGTCAGCCACGGCCTCGGGGACGCCCGCATAGAGGCCCCGGGCCTTGACCCTCTTCTCCTCGTAGACGACGGCTTCCTCGTCGAGGAAGGTCCCGATGGTCTCCGCGTTCTTGTAGCGCGTGATCCGGTCGCTGACGGCGCCGGGATTCTCGCCGACGCCGGCGACGAAGGCGATCGTCCGGTCGTCGCCGGGAAGGTAGGTCCGGGCCAGACCTCCCAGCGGCGCGATGCCGGTCTCGCCGGGCTTGCTCGTCCAAAGCACGTAGACCGGGCTCCCGGCCGGACCGCTTCGGCCGCGGACCTGGCCGTCCGCGAGCAGGGCGTATTCGCCAATGCGCTCCCACGGAAAATAGTGGACGAGGGTCACCCGGACGTCGGCGGGGGCGACGATGCGGCCGATGACGGTCCGCTCGTCCCGGCGCGACCACTCGATGGTCAGGGATTGGCGCCTCGGGGCCGGCTTCATCAGGATAGGCGTCGACCGGCCCATCTTGAACGGCAGGCCGAGGTCGAACCGGGTCCGGGCGTAGAGGCCGTCGGGCGAGTGGGGACCGGTCTCGGAGACGAGGTAGTACAAGTCCAGGCCCTCGGCGATCTCCCCTTCCCTGTGGACGCGCAGGAGGAAGGCGTAGGCGCACTCCGCGGTGGGGGCCAGGACGAGGCCGGGCCAGCCCGGAGCGTCGAGCGCCCCGATGAACGTATCCTTCCAGGGATAGAAGATCTCGGGGCTGAGTCCGCCCGCGAGGAGCGCGAGCAGGACGACGAGGAGGATCGGTTTCCTGGACATCCGGCGGTTCCGGCCTGCGGCCTCCTCTGCGCACACTGTATGCGAAAGAGGGCTCGAAATCAAGACGAGGGGGCGTGCTTTTCTTCCGTCGCTGTGGTAGATTACTCCCTCCGATCTCCGTGGAGGGACTCATGGACTTCCGCCTCTATTTCCGCTCCCGACAAGGCGAGCTCGTTCACCAGCTGAAACAGCTCGTCGTTCTCGAATCGCCCACGCAGGACAAGAAGGCGGTCGACGCTTGCGTGGCCTACGTCTCCCGGGAGCTGAAGAGGATCGGATGCAAGGTCACGATGTACCCGCAGAGGGACCTCGGCGACCTCATCGTGGCCGAATTCGCGCCGGGCCGGGTCAAGGACGCCGACGACGAGATCCTCGTCCTGACCCATATCGACACCGTCTGGCCCGTCGGCAAGATCGTCAAGATGCCCTTTTACGTCCAGGGCCACCGCATCTACGGCCCCGGCGTGCTGGACATGAAGGCCGGCCTGGTCATGGTCCTGGCCGCCCTCCGCGCCCTCCACGCCCTCAACGCCAAGCCCGGCAAGCGGATCACGATCCTGGTCAATACGGCCGAAGAGACCGGCCAGGGCGTCGCGGCCGACCTCATCCGCAAGCTGGCCCGCCGGGCCTCCCTCGTCCTCTGCCTCGAGCCGGCCCTGCCCGGCGGGGCCCTGAAGCTCGAACGGAAGGGACGCCTGGTCGTCCGTATGGACGTCAAGGGCCGGTCGGCCCACGGCGGCACTCCGGAAAAAGGGATCAGCGCGATCGAGGAGCTGGCCGCTCAGATCGCCCGGCTCAAGAAGCTGCGTCTGCGCGAGACGACGGTCAACGTCGGGCTCGTCGGCGGGGGCGAGAAGGTCAACGTCGTCGCCGAGAGCGCCTGGGCCACCCTGGACATCCGCTTCTGGAAAACGGCGGACCGGGACCGGGTGCTGAAGGTCCTGCGCGAGGCGGTGCCGGTCCTGCGCGGCGCCCGCATCAAGGTCGCGGTCGAGGGCACGACGCCGCCCATGGAGAAGACCAAGGCCTCCGAGAAGCTCTTCTCGCGGGCCCAAGAGATCGCGGCCCGGATGGGCCTCGTCCTCAAGGGCGGCCGAACGGGGGGCGGATCGGACGCCTCCATCGCTTCGGGATTGGGCGTCCCGACGCTCGACGGCCTCGGCCCCGACGGGGACGGCCTCCACGCCGAGCACGAACACCTTCTCCTGCCGTCCCTCATCGAGCGCACGGCCCTGTTGACCGAGCTGTTGAAGGAACTGTGATCGCCCGGCGATCGCATGACGAGTAACTTATAAAGGAGTTCAGCATGATCAAAAAGTATTACCTCCTCTCCCCCGGACCGACGCCGGTGCCCGAACGGGCCCTGTCGGCGGCGGCGGAGCCCATCTTCCATCACCGGACACCCGAGTTCTCGGCCCTGTTCATGGAGGTCACCGAAGGCATCAAGTACGTCTTCGGGACCAAGGAGGAGGCCTACATCCTGACCTCCTCGGGGACGGGGGCCATGGAGACCGCCGTGGTCAACCTGCTCAGCCCCGGCGACAAGGTCCTGACCATCAACGGCGGAAAGTTCGGCGAGCGCTGGGGCAACATCTGCAAGGCCTACGGCGTCGCTTACAAGGAGATCATCCTCGACCCGTGGGGCAAGGACTATGCCAAGGAGGAGCTGGAGGCCGAGCTCAAGGCCATGCCCGACTGCAAGGCCGTGTTCGCGACGCTTTCCGAGACCTCTTCGGGCGCCATGTTCGACATCCAGGGATTCGGCGAGGTCGTGGCCAAGACGCCCGCCGTGCTGGTCGTCGACGGCATCTCCGGCGCCGGCGTCACCCCCTGCCCGATGGACGACTGGAAGGTCGATGTTTTCCTGTCGGGTTCCCAGAAATCGTTCATGATCCCGCCCGGCCTGGCCTTCATCGCGCTCAGCCCGAAAGCCTGGGCTCTGGCCGCCAATTCCAAGCTGCCCAAGTTCTACTTCGACCGCAAGAAGGCCAAGAAGAACCTGGCCGACAAGACGACGCCCTGGACCCCCGG
>JBFYNT010000032.1:0-8804 GCA_041304225.1 Candidatus Aminicenantota bacterium | reverse complement strand
GGCCAGATGCGCGAGTCGATTGTTTCCGGGGTCACCAGCTCGGACCACATCGTCGCCTCGCCGCCCAGGATGAGCGCTTTCTGGCTTCCGTCGAGGGGCGAGCCCGCGGGCACGGGATCGTTGAGGTAGTGGTCCTCGGCCGGATAGCACAGGTCGACGTAATACCCGTTGGACAGGATGCCCTGGTAGCCCTTACGGGCGGCCTCGATCAGGGACTCCTGGCCGCGCCAGGAGTGGATGACGATATCCTTCGGCAGCCCGGGCTGCAGGACCTCGTCCCAGCCGACCATCTTTTTGCCGTGCTTGGCCAGTATCTTGAGCAGGCGGCCATTGAAATAGGCCTGGAGCGCGCCGTTGTCGGCGAGGCCGCGCTTCTTCTTGAAGGCCTGGATGGCGGGATTGGCGTCCCACTGATGGCCTTCGACCTCGTCCCCGCCGATGTGAAGATAGGGGTCCGGGAAGAGCCCGGCCATCTCCTTGAAGAAGGCGTCGAAGAAGGGATAGATGCGCTCGTTGGCGGGATCGAAGGCGGGCCCGAAGACGCCGAACCGGCGCTCGATCGCGTAGGACCCGGGAGCGCTCGCATATTCGGGATAGGCGACGAACCAGCTCGTCGAGTGGCCGGGGACGTCGAACTCGGGCATGACCCGGATGCCCCTTTCGAAGGCGTACTCGACGATGTCGCGGATCTGGTCCTGGGTGTAGAAAAGCCCGTCCGAGCCCAGCTGGTGGAGCTTCGGAAAGGCCTTGGATTCGACGCGAAAGCCTTGGTCCTCGGTCAGGTGCCAGTGGAGGACGTTCATCTTGACCGCGGCCATGGCGTCGAGGTTCCGTTTGAGGACTTCGACCGGATGGAAGTGCCGTCCGGCGTCGATGAGGAGCCCCCGCCAGGTGAAACGCGGCCTGTCCTCGATCGCGCAGCAAGGGAAGAAGTACCCGGCCTTGTCGGCCCTCAGGAGCTGGAGGAGTGTCTCCCAACCGCGCAGGACGCCGAGGTCGGTCGCGGCCGCGAGGTCGATGCGGACCGGACCCACCGTGAGCGTGTAGGATTCGTCCTCTCCCGGCACGAGCTGCCCGGCCCGTTCGAAGGCGTAGCGGATGCCCGCCTCGCCCGAGGGGTTTTGGGCGGCGAGCCAGTCCTGTTTGAGGAAGATCCCAGTCCGGCCGGCCAGCCGGGACATGAACCGGGCCGCGGCCTTGAAGGCCCGCCCGGTCGCCGGCCCGGGTCCCCCGAGGGACAGGTTCTCGTCGACGCGGAACCGTCCGTCCCGGGCGGTCACTCTCGCGGGAACGGGTAGGAGCGTCAAGAGGGCGCCGGTCTCCGGAACGGCCGGCGATCCGGCGGCCGGAAGCGCTCCCAGGAGAACGCTCATAGCCACGACGATCAGGCCGGGAAGCCCGGGGCTCGGAAGACGGCGATCACGGATCATGGTCTCTCCTCCGCGAGAAATTCCGCTGCGACTTTTATAACACAGAGGAGAGACGCGGGAAAGGGCGCCCGCGCGCCGCCGGCTCAGTCCGCGGTCTTCTCGACGACGATGGTCAGGTTCGAGGCCAGCGCGGCGATGGCCCCGACCGCGGCCAGGATGGGCGCGAACACCGCCCCGACGACGCCCACGGTCAGCGGGATCTCCATGAAGGTCTTGCCGTTCTCGTCCTTCAGGATGATCCGCCGGACGTTGCCCTCGTGGATGAGCTCCTTGACCTTGTTGACGAGCTCTCCGCCTTCGATCTTGAATTCCTCGAACCTCGTCTTGGCGTCCTTTTTCTCATCTGTCATATCCGTCCTCCCTTCTTTCGGCGATCGGGCTTCCGGCCGCCGGCCGGACGCGCCCGTTCTCCACTTGGAATACGCTAAAGGCCGGGGAAGAGTTCCTTCAGGACGGCCAGGGATTCCGGGAATAGGCCGGCGAGCGGGATCTCGTCCCAATCGGCGTAGACGAGGCGCCAGTCCCCCCGGTCGTCCTTCCTCAGCTCGGCCTCGAGGCGATAGGTTTCGCCGCTCCAGCGGATGAGCCTGCGCAGCATCTCGGCGGCGCCGTGAGAAAGGGCGATCTCGAACTCGATCGAGGCCCGCCCGTCCGGGCCAATCTCCCCGACGCGCGCCCCCAGGACGTGGACCACGACGCCGCGGTATCTTTGGAGATAGCCCGCGACGAGACGGGCTGTCGCCTCCCTGTCCCGGCCTTTCCCGTCCTCGTAATCGGCCGCCAGGAAGCCCTTCAAGCCCTCGACGTCGCGCTTTTCGGCCCTGGCCGCCGCTGTCTCGATGACCTCCCGGATCCGGGCCTCCTCCGAAGGGCCGCCGCAGGCCGGGCCCAGGAGGCCGACGACGAGCAGCGCGGCGAGGACCGCCAACCCGCCGGCCTCCGCCCGTCTCATCCCGCGCCTCCGCCGCCTCCCCCGCCGCCCCCTCCCCCGCCGCCGCTGAAGCCTCCGCCCCCGCCCGAGGAGTAATGGGCGGCCGACGTGCTGGCGTCCTGGATGGCCGTGGCCGCGTGTTCGATGCCGCTGATAACGTGGGCGATGCTCGCGACGTCCAGCGTCCCCATATGCCCCAGAGCCGCCCCGGCATACCAGACTGGGATGACGGCCCGGTCGTCCTGGAGAATGACCGGCAGCATCTTCAGGATCTTCTTGGCGTAGCCGAACAGGATGCCGTAGACGAGGTAATGTTCCCAGAGCTTGTAGGCCTCGGGCGGGATCTCCTTGAAGTCCGAGAAGTCGTCGAGGAAGCGTTTGAGCGCCTTCCAGTCCTCGTTCTGCCGGGCCCAGGCCATCGTCCGCCTCTTGAGGCCCGGGATGAGGGCCAGCGCCAGGATGAGCAGGACGGGGCTGAGCGTCAGTACGCCCAACGGCACGGAGAGGGCGTAGAAGATGTTCCGGGCCTTGAGGCTCTCCGGCTCGAGGAAGCGGAGGCCGGCCGCTTCCTCCTTGACCGCTTTCGTCCAATTGGCGTACCAGGCCTGGAACTTCTGCGGCTTCCTCTTCAGGAACTTCCGGAGCTCGGCGACCGTGAACGAGGACCCGGCCGCCGATCCGGCGCCCGTCGCCTCTTCGAACAGGAATCCGAGGAGGGAGCGCTCGTAGGTCCGCAGGCCCTCGGCTCGGGTCAGCTCCTTCTTCAGGATGACCGAGGTCTCCACGGCCTCCTTAGTGCCGAACAGGCCCTTCTTGGTGACGCTCCGGTCGTCCATTTCCAGGTAGCGGCGCCGGGCCAGGTCGAAGAGCGTCGCCGTGAAGGCCTCGGGGGTCACGGCCCGGCCCTCGCGCATCAGCGTCTGGACGAGGGCCGGAGGCAGGTCCGATGGCGGCTCACGGACGTAGTCGGGCAAGCCCTCGAACCGGTAGTCCTTGCCGACCGCCGACCAGACGCGCAGAAAGACGGCCAGCCAGAGGATGGGGCCGGCGATCTGCCAGACTCCCCAGACGCTCAGGCCCTTGAGGAGCTTGCGGTCCCGCTCCGCGGAGCGGCGGTCCCGCCCGGCCCTCTCCGCGCGGGCCGTTTCGACCCGCTCGATCGTGTCGCGGACATAGCCCTCCTCTTCCGCCTTGATGGCCGCGAGCGTCAGGCGGTCGGAGGGGACCCCGGCGACCATCCCGGCGGGCCAGACCACCCGGACCTCGAAGAACTGGCCGGAAGCGAGGTCGGGCGCGGAGAATCGCGCGGTCCGTTCGTCGATGACCTCGGCCCAGCCTGCGAGCGGGCCGTGTCCCCAGACCCGGAGGTCCTCCCGGGCCAGAACGGCCTCGGGCAGCTCGACCGTCACCCGGACGTCGCGGGCCGGCCGGTCCCAGCCGTCGCCGACCGCTTTCCAATAGAGCTCGGTGACGTCCGGGTAGCTCGTGAGGCCGCCCGTGACGCGGTAATGGATGTGGAAGGTCCGCCTCTCGTCGCGGGCCGAGTAGCGCCAGCGGGCGTTCAGCCGCTCGCCGTCGTCGTCGATCTCGACGGGCAGGGCCCGGTCTCGCTCGTCCGTGACGCCGAGCTCCGTGATCCCGACGCTCCGCCGTACGCCGTTTTGCTCGAGCTTGAGCGGGATGACGACAAAGGCGTAGCTGAACTCCCCTTCGAATTCGAAGGTCCGGTACTCGTCGACGACGAACGAGCCGTCGGCCGCGACGGCGATCCCGATCCGGACCTCGGGGAAATAGTAGTCCTTGGCCGGCGCGGCAGCGCCCGAAGCCAGGCCTGCCGCGGTCAGGAGGATCGCGGCGGCCCGGGCGATCGACCGGGCGATTCGGAGGTTCATGCGCGTTTCCCTTCGTATCCCGTCACGGCTTCCGGAGGAACATCTCGATGACCGGCACTTTCGCTTCCGGCTTCACGATCGGCAGGGCATAGGCCCCGTCCGTCATCCGCCGCGGAAACTCTCCCTCCTTTTTATATGAGCCCGAGGGGAAATTCAAGGACGCGGGCGTCAGCCGGCCGATCCGTTGCGGCCGCCGAAGATGTGGTCCATCAGGGCGAACTCGGCGTCGGGGTCCAGGTCGGCGAATTGGAGGCCGACCTCGAAGACCTCGCCGTCGTAGATCTCACGGATCCAGCGGACCTCGGCCACGCCCCGGATCCTCTTGCGGGACCGCCCCAAGGTAAGGTCCAGCCGGACCCTGGCCCCGGGGTGGAGACGGGCCGAGGTCATGATGCGAACCCCGCCCACGGAGATGTCGCGCGTCAGGGAGTAGAAGACGGTCGGCGAACCGGGCCTGACCTCGCCCGTCATCAAAGAGACCACGACCTTGTTCTCCTCGAGGATGCGGACGTCCCGGCGCTTGTCCTTCATGGCGGCCAGGCCTTCTCGCGTTCGCGCTTCAACTCCCTCTCCGGCGTGCGGACCTTTCCATAGTTTTCCGTAACCTTTTAGTCGGCCGGGACCAGGCCCGGATGGACTTTGACTTTTCCCCGCGGCCCGACGTAGGATGGGGAAATTCCGCCCGAGGAGGAGGCCGGTCATGACCGAACGAACCCTGCCCAGGCTCTTCGAGGAGAGCGTCAACGCCTACCCGGCGAACGTCCTCATCTGGGAGAAGCGGGGGCCCCGCTACGAGCCCACGACCTTCGCCGAAATGCGGGACCTCGTCCGCCGCTTCGCCGCGGGCCTCGCGGCCCTCGGGCTCGGCCGGGGCGACCGGGCGGCCCTCATCTCCGAGGGCCGCCGGGACTGGATCGTGAGCGAGCTGGCCATTCTGTCCCTCGGGGCCGTCAACGTCCCCATCTCGGTCAAGGTGGACGAGCTCGGCGACCTGAAGTTCCGCCTGGCCCACTCCGGCTGCCGCGTCGCGGTCGTCTCGAAGTCGCAGCTCGCCAAGGTCCGCCAGATCAGGAACGATCTGCCGGACCTGGCCACGACGGTCGTCCTGGACGACGTCGGCGACCTGGCCGCCGACGAGCTCGCGGCCTCCGAGGTCTTCCGGAAGGGCGACGCGGTCCTCGTAACCCGGGCCGCGGACCTCGAGGCGTCCCTGGCCGCCGTCCGGGAGAGCGACCTCGCCAACATCTGCTACACCTCGGGGACGACCGCCGATCCCAAAGGCATCATGCTCACCCATCGGAACTACACGGCCAACATCGACCAGTCCCGCGGCCTGGTCGACTGTCCGGAGCATTATGTCTCCCTCCTGATCCTGCCCTGGGATCACAGCTTCTGCCACACCTGCGGCATCTATTCGATGATGAAGAGCGGCGCGGCCATGGCCTCGGTGGAGCTCGGACGGACCCCGATGGAGACGATCCGGAACCTGCCCGGGAACATCCGCGAGGTCCGGCCCCACCTCCTCCTCAGCGTCCCGTCCCTGGCCAAGAACTTCCGCAAGAACATCGAGAAGGGCGTCCGCGAGAAGGGCCCCAAGGTCGAGGCCCTGTTCAGGCGGGCCCTGGCCCTGGCTTACGACTACAACGCCGAGGGCTGGAACCGCGGCCTCGGCTTGAAGAAGCTGAAGAAGCCGCTCCTGGCCCTTTACGACAAGCTCCTGTTCGCCAAGATCCGGAAGAACTTCGGCGGCCGTCTCGAGTTCTTCGTCGGCGGAGGGGCCCTTCTCGACATCGAGCTCCAGCGCTTCTTCTACGCCCTCGGCATCCCCATGTTCCAGGGCTACGGTCTGACCGAGGCCTCCCCCGTCATCTCGGCCAACAGCCTCAAAGCCCATAAGCTCGGCTCCTCGGGCCGGATCGCCCCGGCGATCGAGCTCCGCATCTGCGACGAGGGCGGACGGGCCCTGCCCCCGGGGCAGACGGGAGAGATCGTCATCCGCGGCGAGAACGTCATGGCCGGCTACTGGAAGAACGAGAAAGCGACCCGCGAGACCATCCGCGACGGCTGGCTCTACACGGGCGACCTCGGCTACCTCGACGCCGACGGCTTCCTCTACGTCCTCGGCCGGATGAAGAGCCTGCTCATCGCGAGCGACGGCGAGAAGTACAGCCCCGAGACGATCGAGGAGGCCGTCACCGACGCCTCGCCCTACATCGAGCAGATCATGCTCTACAACGACCAGTCGCCCTTCACGGTCGCCCTGCTCGTGCCCAACAAGGAAGCCGTCCTGCGCGCGCTCAAGGAAGGGGGGCTCGGCCCCCGGACGCCGGAGGGACAGGAGGCCGCCCTGCGGCTGCTCGAAGCCGAGATCGCGGCCTACCGCGAGGGCGGCCGGCACGCCGGGATGTTCCCGGCCCGATGGCTGCCCGCCGCGGTGGCCGTCCTCGGCGAGGGCTTCACCGAGCAGAACCACTTCCTCAATTCCTCGATGAAGATGGTCCGCGGGCGCATCACCGAGCACTACCGCGCCCGGATCGACCACCTGTTCACCCCCGAGGCCAAGGACATCGTCAATCCCCGGAACCGGACCATCATCAGCCGCCTCGGCGACACGGTCTGACAATTCGAGGACTGACTGACACCGTGTGGCATCGCCAGATGCGGTAGTACGATCTCATCTCGCTGCCCTCGCCTCTTCTGGCATATGAGCTTGCTGCCGCTGCTGCTCATCGACCGGCAAGGCCGGACTTCGGCGGTCACCGCGGGGATCCTGAGCCTTTCGCTCGTCGGCCTCTCTTTCTTCCGGTACCGTGAGCTGCTCGTCTGGAAATTGACAGATTCTTGACAACTCCCGCCTGGGAGCGCTTATTATAGGATCAGGGGGGGAGATAAAAGGCTTCTTTTGCCCTCAAGCGAAAGGAGGATTAACCATGTCTAAGAAGTTCGTGACAGTCCTTGTCCTGCCGGCCTTTTGTGTTTTCAGCCTGTCCTGCGTCACCACTCGGGTCAAACCTCCGTCCGCTCTGGCGAGCGCCACCCCGCGAACGGCCATCCTCACTGTCGTTACCAAGTCCGGAGAGACCATCGAGTTCCGCAAGGACCTTCCCGGGAGGGTCGACCGGAAAGCCGGGGCCGTCGTCGGGAGCGCCCTTCAATTCGTCGATGTCGCCGCGGCCGACATCGACAAGGTGGTCAGGGGCGAAAAAGGCAAGGTTCTCAGATTCACTAAAAAGGACGGCTCATCCTACAACGTGGCCACATATGCCCAGGAAGGGGACGTGGTCCATGTCGGCGCCTACGTCCCGATCAAGGTCCCCTTCGCGGACATCCAGCAGTACTGGGTGAGGAAAAGCGACACGACGAAGAATCTTCTTATGGGAGCGGGGATCCTGGCCGCGGCTTTTATCATCACCTTTTCCATAGCTTTGAACGAGTTAGAGGAATCGTCCTGCCCCTACGTCTATTCCTGGAACGGTGAGGAATACGTCCTCGACGCCGAACCCTACGGGGCCGCGATCTCCGAAGGCCTGAAAAGGACCGAGTGGGTCGAGCTGTCGGAGCTCCGGGAAGCTAACGGAGAATACCGCCTCATCCTTGCCAACGAGCTGGATGAAACGGATTATACCGACGAGGTCAAGCTTGTCGCCGTAGACCACGGCCCCGGGGTGGAGGTCGCGCCTGATCTCTCCGGGCGCTTTCACACCTTCGCTTCACCCGTATCCGCGGCAAGCGCCGTCGACCAGACCGGCCGGAACGTCTTGCCGTTCGTCAAGGCGAACGACAAAGCCTTCTGGCTGAGCGACCTCGAAGGGAGGGATCCCGATGGCGAAGGCGAGTTCCGGGACGAGCTTGTCTTCGAGTTCCCCAAGCCGGCCGGGGCCAAGACGGCCAAGCTTCTGGCCAACGTCTGGACGACGCCATGGGGGGCCCACTCCTCGTGGATGTTCCTGGAGCACTACGGGACGTCGCTACCGGCAAAGTACGCCGAAGTCGACAGCCACGGCCCCATGTACGCCAAGTTCGTAAACTGGGCGGCAGCCGAGGAGCTGGCCGCCCTCAAGGTCTGGGTGGAGACGCCGGCCGGTTGGAAGGCCCGGTCGATGATCATGGGCGGGGCGCCGGTCATTACCAAGGACAAGGCCTGCGTCCTGCCCGTCGGCGACATCCCTGGGGAGACGCTCCGGATCAAGCTCAGGCCGCCGGTCAACTTCTGGATGGTCAATTCCCTGGCCGTGGAATATGGCGAGGACACGGCCGTCGAGGCAACGGAGCTCGTGGCCGCGACGGCGGTGGACCGGTCCGGCCGGGATGTGCGGCCGGAGCTCGCTGCGACCGACGGCTCGTACCTGGTGAGCCCGGACCGCGGAGACAGGACGGAGATCGTGTTCGCCGCACCGCCTCTCAAGCCGGGCCTCCAAAGGACGCTGTTCATCAAGGCCTCAGGATACTACAGGTCTCATATCGACGCGACGGGCACGCCGCGGCTCGACCTCGCCGAACGGGTCCTCACGGAGCCCGGCTTCGCCGCCCGCTACTCCTTCCGCGGATACC
>JBFYNT010000031.1:0-8175 GCA_041304225.1 Candidatus Aminicenantota bacterium | reverse complement strand
ACCGAGGACCTTTGCCAATCCCAGCCGTAGCTCGCCTGATAGAACGAGACTCCCCGGTAGGTCAGCGGATGGTTGACCTCGACGACCCGGGTCAGGACCGGCGCGCCGTTCTCGAGGACGGTGAGCGTGCTCTTCCAGTCCTTGACGCCGCCCTTCGGGTAGTACTCCGTCTCGAATTTGTCCAGGCGGACGCGGAAGGAGGCGTTGGGAACGTCCGCCGCCTCGCCTTCGAGCAGGCCGATCTCGGCGCGGCGGCCGCCGAGACCGCTTGTGAAGCCTCCGGCGAGGATGACGAGCAGCCCGAGATGGACGATGTCGGACCCGAAGTAGCCCAGGCGGCGCTTGCGGGCGTGCAGGACGGCCCGGTTGGCGTCGCCCGAATCCGCCGTCCGGTATCGGGCGGCGCGGAGGGCGGCGCGGATCCTGTCCCCGGACGCGGCGAGCGGCAGGGACAGGCGGAACTGGCTCTTGATCTTGGCGGACACCAGAGCCCGGGGGTCTGTCGCCGGCGCCGGCCCGAAGGCCTTGCGCCACTTGGCGCCGAAGCGGACGACCGTGCAGACGACGAGGTTCAGGGCGAAGAGGACGAGCAGCGCCAGGTACCAGCCGGAGCTGTAGAGGCGCGTCAACTGGAGCGTTTGAAAGAGCCCGGCCCAACCGCCGTAGCGGGCGGCGTAGTCTGCCGCCGGCCGGCCCTGGGGAACGAGCGTCCCCAGCACGGAGGCCAGGGTGATGAGGATGAGCAGGACGATGGCCAGCTTGACCGAGGAGAAGAATTTCCAGACCGAACGCATGCTCTGTTCCTTCCCGGGGCGGCCCCGGCCGCCGAAACTCTATCAATGTTAGAGGATATGTTCCCGTTTGGCAACCGGGCGTCCCGGCCGGCGAGATAGGGGGCGTTTTCCCGTTGAACCATCCCGCCCGAAAGCCGTACAATGCCTTATAGAGATAGCCCGATCTTCAGCCTTTCCGACCGGAGGGAACAATGAACGTGCAATTCATGGAGCCTTTCAACCGGGCCTGGAGACGCATGACCTTCGCCCTGTTCAAGCCGTTCGATCTCCACAAGTGGTTCGTCGTCGGCTTCAATGCCTTCCTGGCTGGCCTGATGGACGGCACCGGCGGGTCGGGCGGGTCGAGATTCCAGAAGGACGGCAGCTTCGGGGAGTTTATTCACTTCCCCGCCACGGCCTGGGCTTGGCTCAACGGCCATCCCGGCTGGGCCATCGCCATCCTGTTCGGCGTCCTGGTCGCCGTCGCCGTCGTGGTCACCATCACCTGGGTCAGCTCGCGGGGCGTCTTCATGTTCATGTCGAACGTCGTCCACGAGCGCGTCGAGATCACCAAGCCCTGGCGGGACTATCAAAGCGAGGGCAATTCCCTCTTCGTCTGGCGGCTCCTCTTCGCCCTGTTCTCCTTTGTCGTCTTCGGCGGCCTGTTCGCCTTTTTCTTCATCCAGGGAGGGGCCCTTTACGACGCCGGCCTGGCGCGCTCCATCCCCTTGTCCTTCATCCTCGTCTTCGGGCTGGTGACGCTGGGTATCGTACTGGTCTGGGGCTATATCGCCCTCTTCCTCAAGGAATTCGTCGCCGCGCTGATGTTCAAGCACCGCGTCTCCGCCGGCGAGGCCTGGAGGCGTTTCCTGGCGCTCTTCAAGAGGTATCCCCTGCCGTTCATCGGTTTCGGCATCATCACCTTCCTGCTCGTGCTCGTCTTCGTCGCCGCGGTCATCCTGGCCATCATCGGCACCTGCTGCATCGGGGCGATCTTCCTGGCCATCCCCTACATCTCGACGGTCGTGACCCTGCCGGTGTGGTACGCCTACCGGGCCTTCAGCCTGGAGTTCCTGGCCCAGTTCGGGCCGGAATACGACGTCTTCCCGAAACCGGCGGCCGCCGAACCCGCGCCGGTCGCACCTGTTGCGCCCGCGGTCTGACCGGCCTTCTTTGGGCCGGCGGTTCAGGAGGGCTAGCGCTTCGGAGGGGCCGGCAGCACGATCTGCTTCACCTCGAACGTCCGGGCCTCTTTGAGCTCGCCGAAGAAGAACGTCAGCATCTGCATGCCGCCGCCGGAGACGATATAGTTTTCTCCCTGGCGGCTCTTCCATTTCGCCAGCAATTGCGCCGCCTGCTTTTTCTGCGAACCGGCGCCCATACAATCCGCGATGACGAAGGTGCCGGCGTTCACGGTGACCCGGTTCGCGGCGACCTCGCCGATCCCGGAAACCGGGAAGACCGCCCAGATATCCTGCGTGTCGACGACGACCATCACATTGGAAGGATCGCCCATGGCGGCACGGATCCGGGCTTCGAGACCGCTGTCATTCTGAGTCCCCGGAATGGCCGGGAGGACAGCTAGAGCCAGGACGGGAACGAACATTAGAGCTTTGCGCATATCGTGCCTCCGTTATTGAATTGAAACCGTTACTCGCGGCGCCGTTCGATCACTTCACCGAACGTACGACGTCCGCTACGACCGACACGAGAAGGTCCGGCTGGCTGAACGGGATCATATGGCCGCTCTTCTCGGCGACGACCATTGAGGCGCCCTTGATCGAGGCCGTCAATCGCTCGTGGGCCTCCCGCCAAGCCTTCTGTTCCTCCGGCTTTGGGAGGAATGTCATCCCGGCGGTGATCACCCTCGCCATGATGCCCTCCGGGAGGACGGCCTTGCGCGCGACGGCGATCTTTTCGGCCAGGTTGCTTTCCGGCGCGCCGACCATACGGGCCAAGGCACGCTCCGCCTTGGTGAGCGTTTCCGGCCGGGAGGTGTCGAACGGGAGCTTTCCCATCATGGGGTGGTTATTACAGTAATCGACGCCGAACGTTTCCACGAACTCGAACGTGAAGGGGTCGACGAAGACGAGGCCCTTGACCGCGTCCGGGCGCTCGGCGGCTTCGAAGCGGATCAGGAACCCCCCATAGGAATGCCCGACGAGGACGAGGTTCCGATCGAGGCCGAGAGCCTTGAGTCCGCGCCACAGGGCGGCCGTGTCCTCGCGGAGGTCGTATTTCGTCGCCGGCAGATCGCTCTTTCCGAATCCCGCCCGGTCATAGGCGATGACGGTCGCGCCGGTCTCCCGCGCCAGCCGCGGGGCCAGGGCCTTCCACTCGGAGGAATCCATGCCGCCGCCGGACTCGAGCAGGATCACGGGGCCCTGGCCCGGGAAGATCCGAAAAAAAAGACTGTAGCCCCCGACGTCGACGGACTTCTCGACGGCTTGAGGGGCCTGATCCTGCGCCGCCGGCATCATGGCCGGCGTCATGAGGGCGATGGCCAATAAGGCGTATTTCAAGGACAAAAGAACGCGCCTGGGCTGGATCGTGTTTGGAGTGGGCATGGTTTCATCCTCTTTCTGATCCGATCATTCACGAGTGGGAGGCGTGATCTCTCCCTGATCAAGATAGCACCTCTCGAGCGAGGAATCCAATCCGGGGACCTGGAGGCCGACATTCCGATCTGCCAATTGACACGGGCGGGACTTCTCGGAGAAGATGGGATCCTGTTCGATCGCGCGGCTTGCTTCGAAAGGAGAATTTCTGATGGCCGATCACACAGGAAAGAGCGATCTCTCGGCCGCGACCTTATCCGTGTGGGGCGGCGAAGAGAGCTCCCTGGTCCAAGGGGCCACACAGGTCCCGATCGTCTACAGCGCCGCCTACGACTATGCCGACGTCGATGCCTGGTTGGACACGGCGCTGGGGCGTGTCCCCGGGCACATCTATTCCCGGAACACCAACCCCACCGTCCAGGCGTTCGAGACCAAAGTCCGTCTGCTCGAAGGCGCTCCGGCGGCGACGAGCTTCGCCAGCGGCATGGCGGCCATCACCAACACGCTGTTCACCCTGCTTTCACCGGGCGACCGGATCGTCTCGGTCAAGGATTCGTATGGGGGCACGAACAAATTCTTCACGGAATTCCTGCCCCGCTTCAACGTCCAAGTGGACTTGCGCGACACAACGGACCACGAACAGATCGAGGCGGCCGTCGCCGCGGGCTGCAAGGTCGTCTACCTGGAATCTCCGACCAATCCGACGCTCAAGGTCATGGACATCGCCCGGATCGCGGCGGCCGGGCACCGCGCCGGCGCCGTCGTCGTCGCCGACAACACCTTCGCCACTCCCATCAACCAGAATCCGCTGGCCCTCGGCGCGGACCTGGTCATTCACAGCGCGACCAAGTTCCTGAGCGGTCACGCCGACGCGCTGGGCGGCGTGGTCTGCGGCGATCCCGAGTGGGTCAAGAGGATCTATCACTTCCGCGAGATCACCGGGGCCGCCCTCGACCCCATGGCGGCCTTCCTCCTGATCCGGGGAATGAAGACGCTCCATCTGCGCATCAGGCAGCAGAACGAAAGCGCCTTGACCATCGCCCGCTGGCTGCAAGGCCAGCCGTCCGTCGCCTCCGTCTTCTACCCCGGGCTGGAGACGCACACCCACCACGATATCGCCCGCCGTCAGATGCGCGGATTTGGCGGCGTGCTGAGCTTCATGCTCAAGGGAGGGTTCGGGGCCGTCAAACACGTCTTGCCCAAGCTCCGCCTGGCGCGCCGGGCCGCCAATCTGGGCTCGGTCGAAACGATCGCCGGCCCTCCGGCGACGACGAGCCACGTCGAATGCAGCGCGCAAGAACGCGAAGCGATGGGCATTCCCGAAGGATTGATCCGCTACTCGGTCGGTATCGAAGATACGGAAGAGCTGATCGCCGATCTACGCCAGGCGCTCGAGTCCTCTTAGCCGCTAGATCCCGCCCGGGTCTTGCCGCCTTGGGACGCGCCCGGTCCTTCGTCGCGTGGCGTTCGTGCCGCAGTGGATCTCCCCTCCTCCGCGGTGATAGGGATCGAAGCAATCGAGAGGGACGACCCGGCACCCGAGCGGCTCGAGACGGTCCTTGACGGCCTGGAGCAGGACGTCCTTGCCGTCGACCAGCGGGCCGCGCGGATCGGGAACGATATAGTCGTTCCCGAGGAGCAGCCCGTTGACCATGTTGACCGTCTCGGAGAAGTAGCGGCCCGGGAACCAGCGGCTGTCCGAATTGAACAGGACGGGGATCTCGATGATATCCTGATCGGCCACGCCGAGCCCCTCTTGGAGCGTCCGGCGGACGGCGTCGATCTTCCCCTGAACGTACTCCTGGGCCGCCATCAGGCTCTTGTCCATCAAGACCGCGGCGACAGGCCGCTCGAACTCGCCGGGCTTGTCGCGCTCACGTTTCGTGCCCCTGTTCAAGACCCCTCCCGGCGCGTCCCTCTCGGCTTGTTCGAGGATCTCGACGGCCAGGCGCGGCGATGGGATCATCATGCGGAACGGAGCGCCGACCCTGGACGGCACCCAGGAAACGGCCTCGTCGACATGCCCGATGACCAGCCAGGACGTATCGAGCCAGAGGACCGGTCCCTGGGCGTTCTGGGCCTCGAGGAACCTGATCACCTCAGGATGCATGGCCCGCTCGCCCTGGGTCCCCGCGTAGGCCCGGCCGTTCCGGAATTCCCGGCCGTTGGCCGTTACGGGCGGGCTGACCTCGAGGTTCCCGTACCAATCGATCCACTCGGCCTCTCGGCCGCGGAAATCGCCTTTCTTGATGACGCCGAAGTCCCGGCCCAGCATTCGCCTCGCGACGATGGCGTCGAGCTCCCGGCCGCGGTTGCCGTGAAGGGCGACGGGCATTACGCGTTCTCCGTCGGTCGCATAGCCGATCTCCACGGCATCCTGCATCCAGATATCGTGTTCCGGGACGGACGCGGCATCGACGATCGCAAGGCGGGCGCCCGCCGACTCCACGAGCGGTTGAAGGGCGCGAACGAATTCTTCGGTCGCCTTCGTCTTGACGACCTGGACCTCTTCGGCCGGGTCAACGCAGGAGGAGAGCAGGAATGGGGCGACCTCACAGAAGACCTTCTTCTCTCGAACGGGCTTTCCGTCCGGCGTTTCGAACGTGACGACCGCCTCGATCGTCGACGGGCGGTCGTGGGCCGGAAAATCGGCCGCCTCGAGGCCGATGACGACGCCCTTGTGGCGGGCTTCGGAACGGTCGATCTCGGCGGGCGTCTGGACGAACCGGGGACCGTCGGGTGAAGTCGTCCGGACGAACACGCGGGCGAAACGGGTCCAGGGCTCGGCGATCTCGGCCCTGACCCTGGACCCCCGGGGGAGCTTCGTGTCCGGGAAGACGCTGACCTGGAGCCATTCATCGTCCGCGCCGACGGCCAAAGGCGCCGCGCTCATATCGGGAACACCGTCTCCGTTGTCGTCATCGATGTTGGGAATAAGGACGGGCGGCGGCTGATCGCGCCGGGCGACGTCATCCCCTCGCGACCGCGGACCGTCACAGGCCGGGGAGGCGGCGATCGCACCCGCGATACAGGCGACGGCGAGAACGCCCCGGAAGTTTTTAGCCGGGCCTTTTTTCATGAATGCCTCCCGTTAGGTCTTTTTTTATTATAACAGAGTGGAGAACGGCTCCGATCAGGCCGATCACAAGATGACCGTTTGGCGCTCAGGCTGTCGGACGAGTGTCCGGCAGGACGTGGCCCGCCCTTTTGAGGTATTTCCGGCCTTCCTCATAGACGTCGAAATCCTCTTTCCTGTCCAGCCGCACTTTCTTCTTCTTTCCATCGTCGGTCCGGAAGACCACAAGAAAGGCGTGCTTGGAGAGGGCCCCGGTCTTCTTGGCCTCGACGAGTCCCGTCCATTCCCCGCGCCGCTCCCTTTTTCTGTTCCAGGGCAAGAGAACGAGCAAGTCTCCCAGGACCTCAAATACGAGATCGATCAGCATAGCTCCCTCCTATCGCCCGACCCCTCACCGGTTGATGATCCCCTCAACTGACAAGCCGCCTGCCCATCTTCCAAGTCGCGTTATTGGCACGATCACCTTATTTAGAATCGATGAGCTCACGGACCTGGCGGACGATCTCGCGCACCGTGGTTTCTACGATGATCCGGCCCTTTTCTTTGGTGGCCAGGGTCGGATCCCCAAAGACACCGGTCCGGCTATAGTTGCCCGCTCCGTTGGGATCCCGGGTCAATCCGCGCCGGCCGGGTCGAGGATCGAAATCCTTGACGGCTTTGGACATGTCCACGGTCTCGGGCGCGATATAGAGCATCATGGATGTCTCGCCCTCGTCGGCATGGGTGCCGCCTTCCTGTTTCAAGAGCCCGGCGGGCAGCTTGTCGTCGACTTCGAGGATATTCAGGAAACGCAGGGTGATGCCGAGAGCGGCGAGCTCTTTGGCGGCCTCCGCCAGAGGCCCGACCGTCGAAACGCCCGTGTTCAGGACGTAGAATTTATCGATCCCGTGACGGTGGATGGACTTGCAGATATCTTGGACGACGGCCTTGAAGGTATCGGCCCCGATCGAGATCGAGCCCGGGTATTCGAGGAACGCGGGGTAATATCCGTATTGGAGCGTCGGCAGGACGACGACGGGGACCTCCCGCGCGACCCGCTTCATGAGGTATTCGGCCAGGATATAGTCGTTCTTGAGAGAAAGATGGGGGCCGTGTTCCTTGGTCCGGGCGCCGAGGGCGATGAGCGCGACGTCGTAGCCCTTGAGGGCCTTCTCCGCCTGGACCCAGGTCAGCTCTTCCAGAACGATGGACTTGGCGGCTTCCTGGGATCGCGCGGCGAACGAGAGAGCGGCGGCCGCCAAGGCCACGATGATCGACAGACGGGCACGACATCTCGAACGTAGTGCTTTCATGTTGCTTCCTCGCGGGTATTCTTTTACCCCGCGGAGAATAGGCTGTCAACTATACGCTTTCCGGCATCCTCAACCTTGGGCCGTCCGGTGGTACGGCTTCCGCGCCTTTCCCGCTCCGAACGCGCGCTTTTCCTGTCGTCCGCTTCCGTAATCCTTTTTTGGGGCAGCTGCCGCGGGCCGGTTTCCGGATGGGTGAGCGAACTTCGGCTCCCGGCGTCGCTGAGGCGGGCGCGGAAGACGGGCGAATTCGGTGTCCCGGCCCGGCATAGGCTTTTGATAATCGAAGCCCTCCAACGTGCGGCGCTCCACTCGACTGCCGAGGACGCGCTCGATGCTGCGGACCATCTCCCCGTCTTCCCGGGTCGTGAAGGTGAAGGCATCGCCGGTCTTGGCGGCCCGTCCCGTGCGCCCGATGCGGTGCGTGTACTCGTCGACGGTGTCGGGCATGTCGTAGTTTATGACGTGGGAGATGCTCG
>JBFYNT010000030.1:0-4312 GCA_041304225.1 Candidatus Aminicenantota bacterium | reverse complement strand
TATCTGAAAGCGCCTCGATACCATGAGCATGATCATCAAGAAGCTTGAGCTTCAGGGTTTCAAGTCCTTCGCCGAAAGGACCAAGATCGTCTTCCATCCCGGCCTCACGGCCATCGTCGGGCCGAACGGCACCGGCAAGAGCAATCTCGTCGACGCCATGCTCTGGTCGCTCGGCGGGCACCGCCACAAGACCGTCCGCGGCGACCGGACCGAGGAAGTCATCTTTTCCGGCAACGCCAAGCGGCCCGCCCTCAGCATGGCCGACGCCGTCCTGACCCTGTCCGGGGACGACCAGGAGCTCGTCATCTCCCACCGGGCCTTCCGCTCCGGCGAGAACGAATACCGGATCAACGGCAAGACCGTCCGCCTCCGGGACATCCAGGACGAGCTCTGGAAGCACGCCATCGGCGAGAAGGAGTACTTCGTCATCGAGCAGGGCTCGATCGGCACCTTCGTCACCTCCAAGCCGACCGAGAAGCGGCTGTTCATCGAAGAGGCCGCCGGCACGGCCTACTACAAGGACAAGAAGCGCCAGGCCCAGTCGAAGCTCGACAGCACCGAACAGAACCTCATCCGCCTCGAGGACATCATCATCGAGGTCGAGAAGGCCAAGAACTCCCTGCAGCGCCAGGCCCAGGCGGCCAACCGCTACCGGCGCCTGCGCGAGCGGATCCGCGAGCTGACGTCCCATCACTATCAGCGCAAGCTCGTCGTCCTCGAAAAGACCCGGCAGGAAGCCTCGGCCCTCTACGAGGCGGGTCTCCTCCGCGAGAACGAGGCGACGGCCCGGCTGCGGGACGAGGAGAAGGACGCCGCGGCCCGGCGCAAGGAGCTCTGGGACCTCGAAAAGGTCCTCAAGGACGGCCAGGAGGATCTCTTCGGCCTGAAATCCCGGGCCGCCCGGACCGAGAGCGACATCGAGAGCGGATCGAAGCGGATCGAGTTCTTCGAGGAGAAGAAGAAACGGGCCCAGGCCGACCGCGACGAGCTGCTCGAGGACGTCCTCTACCTGACCCGGGAGATCGAGGAGCTCAAGGGGCGCCTGGCCGGCCTCGAGGGATCGCTCGAGGCCAACAGAGCCGAGGTCGAATCCTCCGCGACCGGCCTCGCCGCCGCGAAGGACGCCCGCCATGGCTCCGAACAGGAGACCGAGCGCCTGCGCGGCTTCTATCTCCAGGCCCTCCAGGCCCTGACCGAGTCGAAGAACGAGAGCGCCCGGGCCGAGAAGGAGCTCGAGCTCCTCCTCCGCCAGGAAGAGAAGCTCGCCGGCCAGATGGGCGAGCACGACGGGATGCTCGTCGAGAACACCGAGCGGACGGCCGCGATCGAGCGGGACATCGCCGACGCGCGCGCCACCCGGGAGGCCCTCATCGGGCGGGCGGAGGACGTCAAGGCGGAGATCGCCGCCGCGCGCTCCGGCCTCGAGGAGTTCCGGCGCCGGCTCGACGCCCTGAGAACGCGGCGGGACGAATCGGCCTATCACCTCCAGGCCCTGCGCAAGATCGACGAGAAAGCCCGGGAGGAGAGCCCGGCCGACGAGGTCCCGGGCGGCCTCGGCATCCTGGCCGACCTCATCCGGACGAACGCCGAGAACGCCGTCCTGTTCGACGCCTTCTGGCGCGACAGCGCCCGGTCGCGCGTCGTCCCGGCCGAAGAGTTCCTGAGCGGCCTGCCGGCGGGCCTGCGCGGCAATTACCTGCTCGTGCCCGCGGCGGCCAGGCCCGCGATCCCCGCCGAAGTCCTGAGCCGGCCCGGCGTCATCGGGCAGCTCCGGAGCCTCATCGAGCCCGACGAGCGGCTCAAGGACCGCCTGGCCGGGCTCGAGGACGCCGTCATCGTCGGGGAGATCGGCGACGCGGTCCGGGCCTGGCTCGAGCACCCCGAATTGAATTTCCTGACGCCTTCCGGGGACCTGCTCCTCTCCTCCGGCCTGCTCCGGCTCGGGCAGAAGGCCGAGGGTGCCGTCGCCCTGGCCTCGGAGATCCGCAAGCTCGAAGCCGAGGTCGAGCGGTTCGAAAGCGACACCCTGCCCGTCATCGCCGAGATCGGATCGAAGTCGAAGGACCTCGAAGCGCTCGAGTCCGACCTGGCCGGGATCCGCGGGGAGCTCGACCAGACGGAGCGCGTCCTCCAGGACCGGGAGCGCGAGCAGCGCTACGGGCTCGGCGAGGGCGAGAAGATCCGCGTGAACCAGTCGATCATCGGCCGCGAGCTCGACGTCCTGAGGGGCGAGAAGAGCCGCCTCGGCGAGGCCCTCCAAGGGACCGGGGCAGGCCTGGCCCGCATCGAGGCCGAGGCCCGTTCGCTCAAGGACGGCATCGAGGCGCAGGAGAAGTCCTACGCCTCTCTCGTCGCCGAGGCCGAAGGGCTCGAGCGCCGCTTCTTCGAGACCAAAGCCGGCCTCGACCTCGTCCAGGAGAAGATCAACGGCCTGAACGATCAGATCCGGGGCGCGGAAAAGCGCAAGGAGGCGGCCGGGGCCAAGATCCAGCTGCTCGAGGCCGACATCCGGCGGAGCGACGAGGACCAGGCCCGCCTGCGCGAAGAGATCGCCGGGCTCCGGGAAGGCGCCCGCGTCCTCGGCGAGGAGCGGGCCGCCGCCGAGACCGGGCTCGAGGCCACGGAGGGCGAGCTCGAGAAGGTCCGCCGGGCCCTCGAGGGCGCCGAAGGGGCCCTGCAGGCGAGCCGGCAGGAGGAGGAGGCCGTCAAGAACGAGCGGGTCCGCCACGAGATCCGCAAGGCCGAGGTCGAACGCGACCTGGTCAACCTCGACGAGATGTGTTGGCAGGAGCTCAAGAAGACCCTGACCGAGCTCCGGGCCGAGGCCCGGGCGGCCGAGACCGAGCCCCCCGCCCCCCCCGCCGCGGAAGAAGCCGAGGCCGAGGAGATCCCCGAGGACGAGACGGAGGAGAACGGCGCGGCGGAAGCCGCGGGACCCGGGGAGGCCGCCGCCGCCGAAGGGGCGGCCGAGGCCCCGAAAGCCCGCAGGACGACGAAGAAGTGGCGGCCCCTGGCCGGGATGACCGACGAGGACGTCGAGAAGGAGCTCGAGGAATCCCGCGAGGCGCTCAACCGCTTCAAAGCCGTCAACCTGATGGCCGAGGAGGAGTTCGTCGAGCAGAAGACGCGCTTCGACTTCCTGAGCCAGCAGCGGCAGGACCTCCGCGACTCCATCACCTCGACCGTCGAGGCCATCCGCAGGATCGACGAGGAGAGCAAGGACCAGTTCCTCAAGGCCCTGGAGCAGGTCAACAAGAACTTCGGCGATCTCTTCACCGCGCTCTTCAAGTGCGGCAACGCCGTGGTCAAGCTCCTCGAGCCGGACAACCCGCTCGAGAGCGGCGTCGAGATCGTCGCCCAGCCGCCGGGCAAGCGCGTCCAGAACCTGTCGCTCCTTTCGGGCGGCGAAAAATCGCTGACCTCGCTGGCCTTCCTCTTCGCCCTGTTCCGCTACCGGCCCTCGCCGTTCTGTTTCCTGGACGAGGTCGACGCGGCCCTCGACGACGTCAACCTGGCCCGCTTCCTCGACCTCCTCAAGACGATCAAGCAGCAGACGCAGTTCATCCTGATCACCCACAACTACAAGACGATGGAAGTGGCCGACTACATCTACGGCACGACCATGGCCGAGCCCAACATGACCCGGCTGTTGTCGGTGAAGCTCGAGCGGAAAGGCGGCGAGCTGCCGCCCGATCTCGAAGTCTAGCGCCGGTCACCCCGGCCCGAAGGAGGACGGCATGTCGACGTACCTCATCATCATCCTCGCGTACCTGATCGCCCTGACGGTCCTGAACTTCATCCGCTCGCGGCGGATCAAGAGCCAGGAGCAGTTCATGGTCGCCGGCCGGAGCCTCAAGTGGCAGGTCATGGTCTTCACCCTGATCTGCACTTGGATCGGCTCCGGGACCTTCATCAGCGGGGCCGAGTTCGCCTCGAAGTCCGGCTTCTCGGCCCTGTGGCTGGCCGCCGGCGCCTGGGTCGGGATCATCCTCATCTACTTCCTGGCGGCCAAGATCCACACCTTCGGGCAGTACACGGTGGGCGACGTCCTCGAAGTCCGCTACGGCCCGGCCGCCCGCCTTTTCGGGGCCGTCGCCCTCATCCTGTCCTTCGTCTCCATCGTCTCCTACCAGTTCGTCGCCGGCGGCTTCATCCTCAACGTCATCACCGACGGCAAGATCTCGGAAGCGACGGGCACGCTCATCGCCGCCGCCTTCGTCATCCTGTTCACGGCCCTCGGCGGCATGGTGGCCATCGCCTACACGGACCTGCCGAACGGCATCATCATCGTCCTGGCCTGCCTGCTGGCCGT
>JBFYNT010000029.1:0-43937 GCA_041304225.1 Candidatus Aminicenantota bacterium | reverse complement strand
GCCGTGCTCTATCTGGGGACGACGGGGGGCCCGGTCCTGCGGGCCCTGGCCGTCGTCGCCGCGATAGGCGCCCTCTTCCACGTCCTCAACCACGCCATCTTCAAGGCGCTGCTCTTCCTCACGAGCGGCAGCATCCTCTATGCCACCGGGACGAAGGACCTCAACAAGCTGGGCGGTCTCATCCGGCTGATGCCCGTGAGCGCCGCCGTCGCCGGGATCGCCTCGCTGTCGATCTCGGGCATGCCGCCCTTCAGCGGATTCTCGAGCAAGTGGACGATCATCTCGAGCTCGCTCCTGGCCGGGGACGCGACGTTCGCGCTGGTCCTCTTCGGCATCGTCGCCCTGTTCACGAGCGCGGTGACGCTGGCCTGCTACGTCAAGTTCTTCGGCATGGCCTTCACCTCGGCCGGCTCGGAGTGGAACGTCGGCCGTCCCGTTCGCGAGGTCCCGGCCTCGATGCTGGCCCCCAAGCTCGTCCTGACGGCCGTGGCCCTCGTCCAGGGCCTCTTCCCCGTCCTGTCGGTCGGGCTCGTTTTGACCGCCCTCGGGCGGTCCGAGGGCTTCCTCCTCTCCGGCGTCGTCGCCGCTTCCGGCGGGCCGGTCACGGCATCGTTCCTGGGCCTCCGGCTGCCCGCGTTCGGCGCGGCCTCCGCGCCGATCGTGGTCCTGTTCGTCCTCGGCCTGGCCTTGGCCCTCGGGGCGCTGCTCCGGAGGGCGGGCGGCTCGAAGGATGTCGAAGCCCCGACCTGGCTCTGCGGTTACCAGGACCTGGGCAATGCCAACCGGTACACGGACCGGGGCATGTTCGCGGCCCTGCGGGGCCTGTTCAAGTTCGCCGGCGGAAAGAGCGGCAAGTAGGGAGATTCTCATGGATGTCCTCGCCAGGATAGAGACCGAGCTCAGGGGCCGCTTCGGCGCCGATCTCAAGGGCACGGAGTCGCCCCAAGCGAACCGGCTCTTCGTCGACGTCGACCGCCGGGTGCTGCGGGCCGCCTCGAACGCCCTCATCGGGCTCGGCGGCCGCTACATGGTCGGCATCGGCTATGATGAGATCGCCCGCCGCGGGACGCTCGGGCTCATCCACACCTTCGCCTTCGACGCCGACCACCTTGCGGTCGTTCTGCGGACCTCGGCCCCGGCCTCGGACCCGACCTTCGACTCGATCACCCCCGACATCCCCAACGCCGGCTGGTCCGAGCGGGAGTACCAGGACCTCCTGGGGATGACATTCACCGGCCACCCCAAGCCCAAACGCCTCATCCTGGCCGACGACTGGCCGGCCGGGATCTATCCCCTGCGCAAGGAGGTCCCGCACGATCTCCAGCCGCCGGCCGCCGAGGACGTCGCGTATCAGCTCGACGAGGCCCCGCCCGGGACGACCGTCGTCCCCGTCGGCCCGTTCCACGTCAGTCTCCACGAGCCCGAGCACTTCGCCGTCTACGTCGACGGCGAGACGATCAAGGGCTGCGACTACCGCGGCTTCATGACCCACCGGGGCATCGAGAAGCTCTGCCAGACCCAGGTCAGCTACAACGAAGTGCCCTTCGTCGCCGAGCGCATCTGCGGCATCTGCGGTTCGGTCCACGCCGCCTGCTACGCCCAGGCCGTCGAGGCCGCCGCCGGCATCCGCATCTCGCGCCGGGCCGAGTACATCCGGACGGTCATGCTCGAGATCGAGCGCCTCCACTCGCACTTGCTCTGGCTCGGTATCGCCGGCCATCTCATCGGCTTCGACACGGTCTTCATGCAGGCCTGGCGGGTCCGGGAGAAGATCATGTGGCTGTCAGAGCGGATCACCGGCAACCGCAAGACCTACGGCATGGTCCTCGTCGGCGGTGTCCGCCGCGACATCACGCCGGAGATCCGGACCGACATCGAGGGGATCCTCGTCACTCTCGAAAAGGAGGTCCTGGTCCTCAAGAACTCGATCATCGGCGACGGCGCCATCCACCGCCGGACCAAAGGGGTGGGCAGCCTGTCCAAGGAAGAGACGGTCCGCTGGAGCCTGGTCGGCCCCGTGGCCCGGGCCCGCGGCCTGAGCCTGGACACGCGCAAGGACCACCCTTACGCCGCCTACGACGACATGGCCTTCGACGTCCCGGTCGTCGACAGCTGCGACGTCTGGGGAACGCTCGTCGTCCGGGTCCTCGAGATCTTCGAATCGATCAAGATCCTCCGCCAGGCCCTGGCCCGGATGCCCTCCGACGGCCCGCTCCTCATCGACATCCCCGAGGCCCTGCCGCCGCTCCGCCACGCCGTGTCCATGGTCGAGGCGCCCCGCGGCGAGTCGGTCCATTACGTCATTACCGGCGAGGAGAACCGGCCCGAGCGCTGGCGCGTCCGGGCCCCGACCTACCCGAACCTCCAGGCCGTGCCTTCGATGCTGCTCGACAACCAGTTCGCCGACTTTCCCATCATCGTGGGCCAGATCGATCCCTGCTTCTCCTGCACGGACCGGGTGGCGATCGTCGACGCCCGGTCGGGCGCGAAGCGCGTCCTCGGCCGCGCCGAGCTCGATCGGATGTCGCGCCGGCGCGACGGCGGGAAGGAGTGACCATGAGCCTCGTCGCCGTCTTCGTCAACATCCTCCTCTTCCTGCTGCTCGCGCCGCTCTTCGACGGGGTGATGCGGAAGATCACGGCCCGGGTCCAATCCCGCCAGGGGCCGCCCGTCGTCCAGCCCTATTATGACCTCCTCAAGCTGCTCGGCAAGGAGAGGGTCGATTCGGCCAAGACCTGGGCCTTCAAGCTGGCCCCGCCGGCCGCCTTCGCCTCGATCCTGGCCGTCGCCGCCCTCGTTCCCCTCGGCTCCAAGGTCAACGTCCTGGCCGCCCGGGTCGACATCCTCACCCTGGTCTACCTGCTGACGCTCGGCGGCGTCTCGGTCCTCCTCGGCGCCCTGGCCAGCCGCAACACCTTCGCCGCGATCGGGGCCAGCCGGGAGATGGTGACCATGGTCATGGTCGAGCCCGTCCTGGCCATGACCCTCATCCTGGGCGCCGTCCGCGGCCACAGCCTGGGGCTGGGGGCGGCCGTCTTCAGCACCTCCGCGCTGGGATACGGGGTCTCGACCGCGGTCATGCTCGTCGCCTACCTCGCCGCCCTGCAGGCCTTCGTGGCCAAGCAGCCGTTCGATATCGCCGAGGCCGAGATCGAGGTCCTCGAGGGGCCGTTCATCGAGTACAGCGGGCCGGATTACGCTCTGTTCCGCTACTATATGATGATGAAGCAGATGGTCTACGCCTGGCTCTTCGCCGCCGTTTTCATGCCTTTCCTGCGGACCGGCTCCTACGCCGGCGACATCCTGGCCCAGCTCCTCGGGACGCTCCTCGTCTTCGCCGCGATCGCCCTGGTCGGATCGACCAATCCGCGCCTCAGGATCGACCAGGCCGTCAAGATCTACGCCGGGCTCATCGTCATCGCCCTCGTCGCGGTCGGTCTGGCCGTCGCGGGGATCTGAGGGACATCGGGAGATACACCATGTGGCTGATAAGCAAGATCAAGCAGGTGCTGATGGTCGCGAAGCCCGGCGTCGTGACCCTGAAGTACCCGTTCGAACCCCGGCCGGTCCCGGAGGGCTTCCGCGGCGCACCCCACTGGGACCACACCAAGTGCATCGGCTGCGGCGGTTGCTCCAACCACTGCCCGGCCCGGACGATCATGGTCCGCGACCTCTGCCAGGAGGTCCGCGTGCTTCTCTACGACGGCGCCCGCTGCACCTACTGCGGCCGCTGCGCCGACGTCTGCCCCGAGAAGGCCATTGCCATGACCGACCGCTTCGAGCAGGCCACGGACGACCGGAACGACATCACCGAGAGCCTGGAACTGTTCATGCTGACCTGCCAGCGCTGCGGCCGGTGCTTCGATATGGAGACCGCGAACGCCCTCGACAAGCTCGGCTTGACGGGCTACCGGTACGACAGCCTGGAGGCCCGGACGGTCGTCCGCCGGGCGACGGACACCTTCCAGCCGAAGGAGCTCGCCGCGACCGAGCGCTACGAGCGGCCGGGAAAGACGGGAGGCTGACATGCTCGCCAAGCTCGCCAAGAAGTGCTTTTCCCGCTCGCTCTGGGTCTACCACTGCAACAGCGGCGCTTGCAACGGCTGCGACATCGAGATCCTCAACATCCTGACCCCGTACTACGACGTCGAGCGGTTCGGCATCAAGCTCGTCGGCTCGCCGCGCCATGCCGACGTCATGCTCCTGTCGGGCGCCGTCACCCGGCCGACCTTGCCGCTCGTCAAGAAGGCCTGGGCGGCCATGCCCGGCCCGAAGCTCGTGTTCGGCATCGGCTCCTGCGCCGTGGGCGGCGGCTGCTGGTTCGACACTTACAACGTCACCGGCGGCGCGGCCACGGCCGTCCCGGTCAACTACTACATTCCCGGCTGCCCGCCGCGCCCGGAGGCCATCATCTACGGCGTTGCCCTGGCCCTCGGCCTGGTCGACAAGAAGGTCGCCCCCGTGGAGCTCAAGCAGGTCGAGTTCCCCATCGACATGTACGAGAGGACCAAGGCCTGGGAGGAGCGGAACGTCATCTACGAGGTCTTGAACCATGAGTAAGAAGATCCTCATCGTCGACGACGACAAGGACCTCGTGGCCAGCTTGGCCCAGGTCCTCCGGGCGAACGGCTACGACGTCGCCGCCGCGCACAGCGGGGCGGACGGCCTGAAGGCCCTGCTCGCGGAACGGCCCGACCTGGTCGTCCTCGACGTCATGATGGAAACGGACACGGCGGGCTTCGAGGCGGCCGGCGTCGTCCGCAGCCGCCGCGAAACGTCGAAGTACCGGGAGTTCCGGGACGTGCCCATCGTCATCCTGACGGCCATCGACCAGGTGACGAACTCCCGCTTCTCCATGGACCCGTCCGACAGCTTCCTCGCCGGGCGGAACGAGTTCCTGACCAAGCCCGTCGACCTCGACGAGCTCCTGGCCCGCGTCGGCCGCCTCCTGCGATGATCAAGACGATCGCGCGCTCGAACATCCGCTTCAAGCTCGTCGTCAGCCTTCTGGCCATCGTCTTCCTGGCCGGCATCCTGTCGATCATCGTCGGACTGAGCGCCCTCAACACCAACCTCGTTCGCGACGCGTACGCCACGGTGCGGACCAACCTGGCCTCGACGAGCGAGCTCTATCGGGAGGAGATCGACAACCGCTCCCGGACCCTCCAATACATGGCCCGGACCCCGGAGATCGTCCGGGCGGCGGCCGCCCGGGACCGGGCCTTCCTGTTCGAGAAGCTCGTCCAGATCAAGCGCGAGTTCGGCTTCGACATCGTCGACGTCGTCAACGCCGACGGCACGATGCTCGTCCGGGGCAATAACTTCGAGGCCTTCGGCGACCCCATGACCGGCTACCGGACCATCCAGGAGGTCCTGCGGACCCATGCGCCGATCGCCGGGACGGGCCTGCTCGACTACGAGGACATCGCCCGCGAAGGCGAGGACCTGGCCCGGCGGACGGTCATCCCGGTCGTCCCGACCTCCCACGGCCGCGAGCGGCCGTCCCCGTCCGAGGACCGGGGGCTGATCATCAAGATCGCCGCGCCCATCCTCGACGGGGAGCGGCTGGCGGGCATCCTCTACGGCGCCGTCCTGCTCAACAACAACGACACCTTCGTCGACCGTTTCAAGCGGCTGGTCTTCAAGGACGAGAAGATCAACGGCAAGGACGCCGGGACGACGACGATCTTCCTCGGGGACGTCCGGGTGGCGACGAACGTCGTCGACGCCTCCGGGCGGCGGGCCATCGGGACCCAGGTTTCCGAGGAGGTCTACCGCAAGGTCTTCGAGCAGGGCGAGACCTGGGTCGGGCGGGCCTTCGTCGTCGATGACTGGTACATCTCCGGCTATACGCCGCTCTACGACTTCGATCACAAAGTCCTCGGAATGCTCTATGTCGGCGTCCTGAAGAAGAAATTCGACGTCGTCGTCCGGAACACGACCATCTCCTATCTCCTGGTCATCCTCCTGACCACCGTCCTGGCCCTGGCCCTCTCGGGCTACCTCATCAACCTCTACACCAAGCCGGTCAAGCGGATCATCGATGCCTCGACCGAGATGGCCCTGGGCTTCTACCACCGCATCGAGACCGACCCCCACGGCGACGAGGACGCCCGGGCCCTGGCCCAGGCCTTCAACGGCATGGTCGACGCCATCGAGGAGCGGGACCGCCAGCTCACCGACCTGGCCGACCGGACCATCCTCAAATCGGAGAAGCTGGCCTCCATCGGGCGCATGGCTTCGGGCATCGCCCACGAGATCAACAACCCGCTGACGGGGGTCCTGACTTACAGCAGCCTCCTGCTCGAGGACATGAAGGGGACGCCCTACGAGGAGGACCTCAAGGTCATCCGGGACGAGACCCTGCGCTGCCGGGGCATCGTCCGGGGCATCCTCGACTTCGCCCGGGACACCAAGTCGGAACGGGCCCTGGCCGACCTCAACGCCATCATCGAGGACGCCCTGCGCATCCTGGAGAAGCACGTCACCTTCCAGGACGTCAAGATCGTCAAGGAGCTGGACCCGGAGCTGCCCGCGGTCAACGTCGACGCCGGGGAGATCCGGTCGGTCGTCAACAACCTGGCGGTCAACGCGGCCGACGCCATGCCCAAGGGCGGCCGGCTGACCATCGCCACCTCCGTCGAGCCGGGGACCGGGATGGTCGTCGTCCGGGTGGCCGACACGGGCGTCGGCATCGCGGAGGAGAACCTCAACAAGATCTTCGAGCCCTTTTTCACGACCAAGGACCGGGGCCAGGGGACGGGGCTGGGCCTGCCCATGGTCTACGGCGCCATCCAGAGGCACGGCGGCCAGATCGATGTCCAGAGCAAGGTCGGCGCGGGCACGGAGTTCATCATCAAGCTGCCGGCCCGCTGAGCGGGCGGCGCGGGAGACACACATGGGCGTCAAGCTGCTCTTCATCGACGACGAGGACATCGTCCTCAGGAGCTCGAAGCGCATCTTCGCGGGCTCGGACTACGAGATCGAGACCGCCCCGTCCGGCGACCAGGGCCTGGCCATGGCCCTGGCCAAGGACTACGATATCGTCGTCACCGACCTCAAGATGCCCGGGCTCGGCGGCATGGAGGTCCTCAAGGCCCTGCGCAAGGACCGGCCGAAGACGACCGTCGTCATCTTCACCGGCTTCAGCAGCGTCGAAACGGCCCGCGAGGCCCTCAAGAACGGGGCCTTCGACTACGTCCCCAAGCCCTTCACCCCCGACGAGCTGCGGAGCGTCGTGGCCAACGCCGTCGAGGCCCGCAAGAACGCGGCCGGGGCCAAGATGCTCGACCTCATGGCCATCGTCTCCCACGAGCTCAAGAGCCCGCTGGCCGCCGTCCAGACGACGGCGACGACGCTCCACCGGGGCTATTTCGGCAAGCTCGAGCCGGAGCAGCGGAAGATCGTCGAGACCATCATCCGCAACTGTTCCTACCTCGAGGACATCATCCGCAGCTACATCGACCTGTCGAAGATGGAGCTCGACGGCCTGGCCGCGTTCAAGGAGCGGGTGCCGTTCGCCTCGGCCGTCGTCGGGCCCGCCCTCGACATGCCCGGCGTCCGGGACAACGTCCGGAGGATGGAGATCGTGACCGAGCTCGACGGCGACCCGGTCATCGACGGCGATCCGGCCCTGCTCAAGATCCTCGTCGGCAACCTGGTCAACAACGCCGTCAAGTACGGCGCCGAGGGCACGCCGGTCCGGGTCAAGCTGGGCCTGAAGGCCGGCGAGCTCCTGTTCTCGGTCCGGAACGAGGGTGTCGGCATCCCGAAGGAGGACCTGCCGCGCCTCTTCAAGCGCTTCGAGCGCCTCAAACAGAAGGGCACCGAGGGCGTCAAAGGCTCCGGGCTGGGTCTTTACATCTCCAAGACCGTCGTCGACAAGCACAAGGGCCGCATCTGGGCCGAGTCCGAGCCGGGGAAATGGGCCGAGTTCTTCGTCGCGCTGCCGGCCGCGGGCGGCGAGCCGGCCGCCGCGCCCGCCGCCTGAAGGTCCTCCCGTATTGACGGATCCCGGCCCGCCGTTGGATACTACCTCCGAACGACCTTCGGACAGGACGGCGAAAGGAGCCTTCCCATGGCCAAGGAATCCCGAGCGGACATCGTCTTCCGGGGCGGCATGGCATTCGAGGGGAGGTCGGGACGGGCCGGGACGGCCGTGACCCTCGACTTCGCCGCCGAGGGGGAGCCGGTCGGCGGGTATACCCCCATGGAGCTCCTCCTCACGAGCCTGGCCGGGTGCAGCGGCCAGGTCACGGTCGGGCTTCTCAAGCGGATGGGCCAGGAGGTCAAGGACCTGACGGTCCACGCCCGCGGCCCGAAGAAGGAGATCCACCCGGCCGTCTTCACCGCGATCGAGCTCGAGTTCGAGTTCCGCGGCGGCCGACTCGATCCGGCTTCGGTCGAGAAGGCCCTGGCCCTGTCCGAGGAGCGCTTTTGCCCCGTCTGGGCCATGCTCAAGGCGGCGGCGCCCATCACGGCGACGTACCGGCTCCTGGCCGGTTGACATCGAAAAATCCGGGATTACTTGGTTTTGATCATCCCCGACTTGTAGGCGAACCAGCCGGCCGCGCCGATCGCGCCGCCGATCGCGCCCTGCAGGAAGGCCCGGACGATGGAGCCGAATCCCCAACTGTAGCTGAATCTCACCAAGCCGCCGGCCAGTCCGGGGTAACGGATGCTGATGGCGATCCAGGTGACGACCGCGTAGACCAGGCCGACGACCGCGCCCAGGATGGCCCCGTTGATGGCGACTTCGAGGATCGACGGCTTGGCGTCCGATTTCAGGACCAGATTCACGTACCAATAGCCCGCGAACGCGGCGACGGCCCAAAAGAAGATCCCCATGAGGCCGCCAAGGAAGCCCAGCAGCCACAACGCTCCGCCGATGGCCGCCGCGATGACCGGGATCGTCCCGGCCTTGATCAGGTTCGTCTTGTCGACCTTGAATTGCGTCTTTTCCTCTGTCATGGTCCTCTCCTTCTTTTGTCGGGATGCCCTATGCTAAACAAAATCGCCGGCGGAAAGCAAATCCTCCCCGTTGCGTCGAGGGAGGAAGCCGCTTAGAATAGCGCCAGGGAGGCCAACCATGCGCGTCCATATCCCGATCGTCGGACTGGCGATCCTGCTCGCGGCGCTCGTCGCCTGCGATCGGGAGGACGAAGCGGCAGAGGAGGGACAAGCCAGGACCAACGCCCAAGCCGCCGGGGCCCCGGTCTGGATGGATACGCTCGCCGGCTATCTGCCGGCCCTGGGCCACCGCAACTGGATCGTCGTCGCCGATTCGGCCTTCCCCCTCCAGATCAGCCCGGGCATCGAGACGATCGTGACCGGCGAGGACCACTTCACGGTCCTCGCGAAAGTGCTCCAGGCCGTCGACGGGGCTAAGCATATCCGTCCGAAGATCTGGCTCGACAAGGAGCTGGGATTCGTCACCGAGGACCTGGCCCCCGGCGCGGACGAGGCCCGGCGGCGCCTGGACGAGGCGCTCATGGGCCGGGGCGCGGCGCCCGTCCTCCACGAAGAGCTCATCGCCAAGCTCGACCAGGCCGGGCGGGCCTTCAAGATCGTCATGGTCAAGACGACCCTGGCCGTGCCCTACACGTCGGTCTTCCTGGAGCTCGACTGCGGCTATTGGCCTTCGGAGAACGAGGCCAAGATGCGAGAGAAGATGAAGTGATCCGCCGGATCGATCCTCAACCGGCCTTGTAGTTCTTCCGGACGTAGAAGAAGCCGAAGGCGATGACGGCGGCCAGGACGGCAAAGACGACGAGGTCGCGCCAGAGGAAGGTCGGGTCCTTGGTGAGGAACATCGTGACGCCCATGGCCAGCACGGCCGCGATCTGGGTGAAAAAAAACCCGTAGAACAGGCAGACGATCGGATAGGCCTGGTTCGGACGGGCCCACAGGAGATAGACGCTGATGAGGCCCAGGGGGATAGAGAAGCCGAGGTCGAAGACCCGGACCAGCCAGAAAGCCGCCGGGGCGATGTCGTAGCCGCGGCTCGTCCCCGTGGCCACGACCTCCCGGACCTCCTTCAGCCACATGCCGGCGAAGACGAGGAGGAACAGGACGAACACGGCGGAATAGGCCGCCAGGCCGCCCTTGCGGAACCGGCTCTCGACGTTCTTGGGGAAGACCGCCAGCGTGTAAAGAAGGACGATGACGGCCGCGACGAGGACGAAGAGATAGAGGAAGAACCAGCGCTCGCTATTGCCCCTATAGGCCGGCGAGCTCCACTCCCAGCCGATGGTGTAGCTCAGGGCGTAGTAGATGAGGAAGAGCGGCGTGGCGATAAGGAGGAGCTTGGCCAGGGGCCGGCGGATGAGGAGCAGGATGCCGCCGGCGAGCAGGATCGGGCTCATCAGGACCAGGTTGACGGCGTCCTGACCCATGAGCTGGCCGATGATGCCGGGCGCGGTCTTGTAGGCGATGACGCCGCGGATGAGCGGGCCTTGGACGGCCAGGTAGGCCAGGATGAGCGCGGTCGCGACGGCCGCGGCACCGACGAAGACGCGCTCGAACGCGCTGCCGAAAGCCTCGTCCGTTCTCGTTCCCATGTTCCTCTCCTCCCGGGAGCTGCGCAGATCGCGGGCTCCCCGACGATGCCGTCCCCGGTCTCTCTTGATGCGGGCCCGCGGCTCCGTCCGCCGGTCAGGGCGTGACGATGGCTTTGATGACGCCGTTCTTGCGGGCCGCGGCCGTCTCGTAGGCCTCGCGGGCCAGCTCGAGCCCGAAAAAGTGCGTGGCCAGGAAATCGACCTTGACCCGCCCGGCGTGGATCATGCCGACGGCCTTCTCCAGACACCGGTTCTGGCGCCGGACGTTCTGGACGCGGATCTCCTTGCGCCGCGCCTTGGAGCTGTCGAAGGAGACGCGGCACTCGAGCGGGATGCCGACGACGACCAGGGTCCCGCCGGGCTTGAGCAGGGCGACGGCCTGGTCGAGCGCGGACTGTTCGCCGCAACACTCGAAGACGACGTCGAGGCCGTGCTGTTCGTGGGCCAGGATCGAGCCGACGACGTCCTCTCGGTCGGGGTTGCCCGTCCACTGGGCCCCGGCCGGCATGGCCGCCCGCTCCCGGGCCTCGATCTTCTCGGTCGCGTAGATCGCGCCGGCGCCCTCCGCCCGCAGGGCCATGAGCGTGCACAGCCCGATCGGGCCGGTCCCGAGGACGGCCGCGGACTTGCCGCGCACCGACCCGGCCAGTCCGGCGGCGTAGATCCCGATCGACAGCGGCTCGGCCAGGGCGCCCTGGACGGCCGTCATCCGCGCCGGCAGGGGGACGCAGTTGCGCTCGGGGGCCAGGACCGACTCGGCCATGCCGCCGGTGAGCTCGCCGTAGTGCCCCAGGAAAAGAAGCCAACGGCAGGTGTGGGGCCGGCCCGTCCGGCACTGGTCGCAGACGCCGCAGGAGACGGCCGGTTCGACGACGACCAGGTCGCCCGGCTTGACCTTGGTGACCGCCCGGCCGACTTCCGCGACGACGCCGGCGCACTCGTGCCCGGGGATGAAGGGGTACTTGACCTTGTCGCTGCCGACGGTGTCGGAGAGGTAATAGTGGAGGTCGCTGCCGCAGACGCCGACGGCCTTGCTGCGGACGATGACATCGTCGTCCCGGGCGATGCGCGGCGCCGGGGCCTCCCGGATCTCGATCGACCGGACGCCTGTGAGGAACGCGGCTTTCATGGTCCTCCCATTATAAGACAGGTCGGCCGGATGGGGAAGCGCCGGGGCGATCGCCGGGCCATATTTTTGACAGGGTCGCCGCGGCGGCGTATAGTCCGGGAGATTCTTCGAAAGGAGGCTCCCATGAGAAGACACCCATTGCTCCGCCCGCTCGCGATCGCCTTCCTGGTCGTCCTGTTCTCGCTCGGCGCGTTCGCCCAGGAGAAGCTCGACCTCCAGATGCTCGACCGCATCCGGGCCGAAGGCCTGTCGAACTCCAAGATCACCGATCTTCTGGTTTACCTGTGTGATATCTACGCCCCGCGGCTGCCGGCCTCGCCGCAGTACGTCCAGGCCGGCGAGTGGGTCGTCGGCAAGGCCAAGGAGCTCGGCCTGGCCAACGCGGCCATGGAGACCTACGGCACGTTCGGCCGCAGCTGGGAGCTCCAGAAATATTATGCGGCCATGACCGCCCCCCAGTACATGCCCATCATCGGCTATCCGAAGGCCTGGACTCCCGGCACGAACGGTGTCCTCAAGGGCCAGGCCGTCCTCATCCAGCCCAAGACCCCGGCGGACCTGGATAAATACAAGGGCAAGCTCAAAGACGCCATCGTCCTGACCCAGGGCGAGCAGGACATGACGATCTCGTTCGACCCGATGGCCTCGCGCCTCCTCGAGACCGACCTGGATAAGCTCATGCTGGCCCCCGAACCGGGCGCCCGCCGGCCCATGGGCGCCCAGGTACAGGACGTCGTCGCCCGCCAGCAGCTCCAGCAGATGGTCGCCAAGTTCCTCAAGACCGAGGGCGCCGGCGTCATCGTCGAGCCCGGCCGCGGCAAGTTCGGGACGGTCTTCGTCTCGAGTGGCGGGTCGCGGGCCAAGGGGGCCGACATGCCCATCCCGGCCATCGCCATCGCGAACGAGCACTACAACCGCATTGTCCGCATCCTGCAGAAGGACATCCCGGTGACGCTCGAGATCGAGGTCCAGGCCCGCTTCACGGCCGACGACCTGCCGGGCACCAACGTCATCGCCGAGATCCCGGGTACCGATCCCAAGCTCAAGTCCGAGCTGGTCATGCTCGGCGGCCATTTCGACACCTGGCACGCCGGGACGGGAGCCACGGACAACAACGCGGGAAGCGCGGTCGCCTTCGAGGCCATGCGCATCCTGAAGACGCTCGGCGTCCAGCCCCGGCGCACGATCCGCATGGCCCTGTGGGACGCCGAGGAGCAGGGCTTCGTCGGCTCGCGCGGCTATGTCGCCAATCATTTCTACGACCGGACGAAGAAAGAAAAGAAGCCGGAGTACGGCCTGCTCTCGGCCTACTTCAACTTCGACAACGGCAGCGGCAAGATCCGCGGCATATACGCCCAGAACAACAGCGCCGTCGCGCCCATCTTCGAGGCCTGGCTCGAGCCCGTGCGCGACCTCGGCGCCGGGACCGTGACCCTGCGGAACACGGGCGGCACGGACCACTTGCCGTTCGACGGCGTCGGCCTGCCCGGCTTCCAGTTCATCCAGGACGACCTCGAATACGACACGCTGACCCACCATTCGAACATGGACGTCTACGACCACCTCTCGCGGGGGGACCTGATGCAGGCGGCCACGGTCATGGCCTGGTTCGTTTACAACGCGGCCATGCGCGACGAGAAGCTGCCGCGGAAGTATTTCGACGCCAACGCGCCGGCGCCGACGCGGGGCCGCAATTAACAGATGCGGGACATGATACCCGTTTCCCTATTTCCGGCTGCAGAGAAAATAGGAAATAGGGATCATGTCCCCCATTATTAGAACGGATTCTCTGTCGGATAGGGCAGGCCGGCGGGCCGGTTGTAGCCGATATCGTCGACGCCGAGCATCCGCAGGACCGCCCAGAGCGTTCGCCCCGCCGGGGCGAAGGCCACGGCCGTGTGGTGGGGGAAGCGCTTCTCGATGAGGACGTGCCGATAGAACCGGCCCATCTCCTTGATGCCGATGACGCCGATCCCGCCGAAAGACTTCGGATCGACGTCGAGCACCTCGCCCTCGGCGATGTAGGACCGCAGGACGGTGTCGGCGGTCGATTGAAGGCGGAAGATCGTGACGCCCCCCGTCCGGATGCGCCCTTCCAGCGTGCCGCGGGTGACGTTCGGGTCCTTCCCTGGCTCCATCAGGCGGTGCATGATGAGCTGGTAGCGCAGGACCGGGTCGAGCATGCAGGGCGCCGGCGTGTTGCCGCAGTGGAAACCCATGAACAGGTCCGTCGGCTTGTAGCCCTTGAGGGCCTTCTTGGCCCCGGCGATCATATCGTTGGGGACGGTGTTGTTGATGTCCAGGATGGTCGTCGGCAGCTCGGTGGCGCAGCCGCAGATATACTCGCTCAGGGCGCCGTAGATGTCGACCTCGCAGGCGACCGGAATGCCGCGCGCGGCCAGGCGCGAGTTGACGTAGCAGGGGACGAAGCCGAAATAGCTCTCGAAGGCCGGCCAGCACTTGTCGGCGAAGGCGGCGTATCGCGAGGCTCCCAGGTTGGCCTCCATGAACTTGAGCAGGGCCACCTCGAACTGGGCCAACCGGTTGAGGATGTCGGGGTAAGCGTTGCCGGCTCCCAGTTCTTTGGCCATGTCGGCGGCGACCGCCTTGACCTTGGGATCGCCATCGGCCTTGCGGAAGATGTCGTAGAGGTCGAGCTCGCTGTTCTCCATGATCTCGACGCCGAGGTCGTACAGGGGCTTGATCGGCGCGTTGCAGGCCAGGAAGTCCTGCGGCCGCGGCCCGAAGGCGAAGATCTTGAGCTTCGCGAGGCCCAGCAGGACCAGGGCGACGGGCACGAATTCGGCGATCATCCGGGCCACCTCGTCGGCCGTGCCCACGGGGTACTCGGGGACGTGCGGGCGGAGCTTGCGCAGGCCCATGTTGTAGGAGTTGTTGAGCATGCCGCAGTAGGCATCGCCGCGGCCGTCGACGAGGTCCTTGCCGGATTCCTCGGCCGCGGCGGCGACCATGACCGGGCCGTCGAACTTCTGGGCCAGGATCGTGGCCGGGGTTTCGGGGCCGAAATTGCCCAAATAGATGACCAGGGCGTTGACCTTCTTCTCACGCAGCTCGTCGAGGGCCTTCAGGGCGTCCTTCTCGTTCTCGACGACGGTCGGGATCCGGGTGACCGGAACGCCGGCCTTGCGGCATTCCTCGGCGACCCGGAGCGAGCGCTTGCGCGACAGCTCGATCGGGAAACAGTCGCGGCTGACGGCGACCAGGCCGAGCCGGACCTTGGGCAGGTTAGTCATGGTCCTTCTCCTTTTTCTGACCATAATAGGCGTCGGGGCCGTGCTTCCTGCGGAAGTGTTTTTCCTGGACGGCCCGATCGAGAGGCGTGAGACGGGGATCGAGGATCTTCGAGCCGAAGGCCGTCCGGGCCACCAGCTCGAGGACGAGAGCGGTCTCGACGGCCTCGTTCGGCGTCTTGCCCCAGGTGAACGGCCCGTGCCCGGCGACGAGGACGGCTGGGATCTCGAGCGGGTCGAGGCCCTTGAAGCGCTCGACGACGACCTTGCCGGTGTTCTTCTCGTAGTCGGCCGCGACCTCAGCCTCGCGCAGGAGGCGGGTCAGGGGGACGGAGCCGTGGAAATGGTCGGCGTGGGTCGTGCCGAGGCAGGGGATCTCGCGGCGGGCCTGGGCGAACATCGTCGCGTAGGGGCTGTGGGCGTGGGCGACGCCGCCCACGTCCGGGAAGGCTTTGTAGAGCTCGACGTGGGTCGGCGTGTCCGAGGACGGGTTCAGCCAACCCTCGACGACGTTGCCCTCCAGATCGACGAGCACGATGTCGTCGGCCTTCAGGGCGTCGTAGGCGACGCCGCTCGGCTTGATGGCCACGATGCCGCGGCGGCGGTCGATGCCGCTGACGTTGCCGAAGGTCAGGATGATCAGCCCGGACTTGGCCAGGTCCAGGTTGGCCTTGTAGACGGCCTCCTTGAGCTCGGTGAGCATGGCTATCGGCTCCTTTGCCGGTCTTTGATGGCCAGGAGGTCTTTCATGAGGTGGTGGAGGTTGCCGCTCCAGGCCTTGGTGCCGAAGGCGTCGTGGAGCTCCCGGTACAGGGCATAGAGCTCGAGGTAGACCTTGTGGCGCGCGGCGTTCGGCATGAAGGCCGTCTTCTTGACGCCGCCCATGGCCGACTGGGCCTCGGCGAAGGTGGCGTGCCCGCCGCTCTTGCCTCCGGCGGCCACGGCCCCGGCCATGGCCGCGCCCAGGGCGCAGGTCTGAGCCGAGCGGGCGACCTTCATCGGCAGTCCTGTGACGTCGGCGTAGATCTGCATGACCAGGGGGTTCTTCTCGGCGATGCCGCCGCAGTTGACGACGTCGCGGATCGCGATGCCGTATTCCTCGAAGCGCCTGACGATGGTCAGGGCGCCGAAGGCCGTGGCCTCGATGAGGGCGCGGTAGATCTCCTCGGGCTTGGTGTGGAGCGTGAGCCCGACGAGGAGACCGGTCAGGCGCTGGTCGACGAGGATGGTCCGGTTGCCGTTGTGCCAGTCGAGGGCGATGAGGCCCGACTCGCCGGGTTCGAGGGCGGCGGCCCGGCGGGTCAGCGCGGCGTGCGAGCCTTTCTTCGGGCCGCCGGGCTCGATGGCGTTGACGAACCAGTTGAAGATGTCGCCGACGGCGGACTGTCCGGCCTCGAGGCCGAGGTAGCCGGGCAGGACCGAGCCGTCCACGATGCCGCAGAGTCCGGGGACGTCGGGAAGCTTCTTCGCGGCCGGCCAGACGCAGATGTCGCAGGTGCTGGTGCCGATGATCTTGACGAAGCGGCCGGTCTCGACACCCGAGCCGACGCCGCCGAGGTGGGCGTCGAAGGAGCCGACGGCGACGGCCAGGCCGGGACGCAGGCCGAGCTTCTTCGCCCATTCCTTCGTCAGGCCGCCGGCGGGGATGTCGGAGGTGTAGGTTTTGGCATAGAGGCGGTCGCGGAGCTCGCCCAGACGAGGGTCGAGCTTCGAGAGGAAGGCCTTGGCCGGGAGGCCGCCCCAGCGGTCGTTCCACATGGCCTTGTGGCCGGCCGCGCAGCGGCTCCTCTTCAACTTCAGGGGGTCGGCGACGCCGGTGAGGAGGCCGGGGATGTAGTCGGCGCACTCGACCCACGAATAGGCGGCCGAGGCGACCTTGGGGTCCGTTCGCAGGCAGTGGAGGATCTTGCTCCAGAACCACTCGGAGGAATAGGTCCCGCCGCACTTGGCCAGGTATTCGGGGTGCTCGGCGGCGGCCAGGGCCGTGATCGCCGCGGCCTCGGCGTGCCCGGTGTGGTCTTTCCACAGCCAGGCCTGGGCGTTGAGGTTCTTCTTGAACTCTTTGTAGAGGGCCAGGGGCTTGCCGGCCCGGTCGACGGGCAGGGGGGTCGAACCGGTGGTGTCGACGCCGATGCCGACGACGGAGGCGGGGTTGAAACCCTTGCGCTTCTTTGTGGCCTCGGCCAGGGCCGCGGGCACGACCTTCTCGATGCCGAGGATCCAATCGGCCGGATTCTGGCGGGCCAGATTGGCGTCCCTGGGATCGAGAAGGATGCCGGCCGCGCCGCTCGGGTAGTTGAAAATGGCCGTCCCGACCTCGTCCCCGGTGCCGACGTCCACGATGAGGGCCCGGACGGAATTGGTGCCGAAATCGAGGCCGAGGGCGTACTTGGGATTCGTCATGGCCTTATTATACTCAGGGGCGCATCCGGAGCAACCGTACCGGGGCCTTCCCGGCCCGCAACGCGACTTGTCCGTCGATGGGGCCTGTCCCGGGTCATCCCCGTCCGCGAAGACCTCTTCCTTCGAGTTGCAAGCTGAAATATAATGTATCAGCCGTCCACTCCACTTCCGGGAGGATAGACGATGAACCGCTCGACCGCCCGCTCGATCGCCTCGGCCGCCGTCCTTCTTATGATCCTGGCTACCGCCGGTCCCGCCCAGCAAGCCGCGCCTCGATCCGGCGTGGACCTGCTCAAGGGCTTTAACGCCCGGGCCCTCGGCCCCTACCGGGCCGGGTCCTGGGTGACGTCGTTCGCCGTGCCGGACGCTCCGGCTCGCGACCACCTCTACACGCTCTACGTCGGGACGCGGAACGGCGGCGTCTGGAAGACGGTCAATAACGGCACGACGTTCGAGCCCGTCTTCGACGCCCAGACAAAGCTTTCGATCGGCGACGTCGCCGTGGCCTCGTCCGACGCCAATATCGTTTGGGCTGGCACCGGCGAGCCCCACTGCGCCCGGAGCTCGAACTCCGGCGACGGCGTCTGGAAGTCGGTCGACGCCGGGAAGACCTGGACGAACATGGGCCTCACGGATTCGCACCATATCGCCCGGGTCGTCATCCACCCGACGGACCCCGACGTCGTCTACGTCGCGGCCATGGGCCATCTGTTCTCCGAGAACGCCGAGCGGGGCGTCTTCAAGACGACCGACGGCGGGAAGAGCTGGAAAAAGACGCTCTTCGTCGACGACCGGATCGGCGCCGTCGACCTGGCCTTGGTCAAATCGGCGCCCGACACGCTCTACGCGGCCCTCTACGAGAAGGTCCGCCGGCCCTGGACCTACAGCCTCGGCGGCCCCGGGAGCGCCATCTACAAGACGACCGACGGGGGACGGACCTGGGCGCGGCTGGCGGGCGGCCTGCCGACGGGCCGCATCGGCCGCATCGGGCTCGACGTCTTCCAGAAGGACCCCAACGTCCTCTACGCGGTCGTCGAGAACGTCAACCCGCGGCCGGCGACGCCCCAGGAGCTCGAACAGGACAAGCGCCGCGGCGTCGAGCCGGCGCCCCGCACCATGGGCAACGAGGTCTATCGCTCGGACGACGCCGGGAAGAGCTGGCGCAAGGTCAACGCCGGCTACGAGGCCGCGCTCGACAAGGCGCCCTACTCCTTCAACCAGCTGCGCGTCGACCCGGCCGATCCGGCGACCGTCTACATCACGGGGCAATCCTTGGCTTCGACGAACGACGGCGGGAAGACCTGGAAGGGGCTCGGCTGGCCGTCCGACGGGGTCATGCCCCGGGCCTTCGGCGACTGGCGGACGATGTGGATCGATCCCCTCGACCCGAAGCGGCTCATCTTCGGCTCCGACGGCGGCGTCAACATCTCGTACGACCGCGGCCGGACGAGCCACCACGCCTACAACCTGCCGCTGACCGAGTGGTACGCCGTCGGCGTCGACATGGAGGACCCGTACAACATCTACGGCGGGCTCCAGGACCACGACTCGTGGAAGGGCCCGTCGAACGGCTGGGCCGGCGAGATCACGCTCAGCGACTGGGTGACGGTCGGCGAGGGCGACGGCATGTACAACTGCGTCGATCCGGCCGACTCGCGCTGGGTCTACAACAACCGGGAGATGGGCGCGATGTGGCGCTTCGACCAGAAGACGGGCGTCCAGACGACGATCACGCCGAGGCGCGAGAAGGGAAAAGACGCGCTGCGCTTCAATTGGACGCCGCCCGTCGCCCTCTCGCCGCACAATCCGGCCATCGTCTACACCGGGGCCCAGGTCGTGTTCCGCTCGCTCGATCGGGGCGGACATTGGCAGGAGATCAGCCCCGACCTGACGACGGACGAGGACGCGAAGCAGCACGGGGAGAGCTATATCTCCTATTGCACGATCACCACGCTGGCCGAGTCGCCGGTCGAGCCCGGGGTCATCTGGGCGGGATCGGACGACGGCAAGGTCCAGGTGACCAAGGACGGCGGGGCGACCTGGCTCGACCGGACACCCAAGCTCGCGGCGGCCGGCGGGCCGGCGAATTTCTGGACCAGCCGCGTCTTCCCGTCGCCGCACGCCGCGGGCACGGCCTTCGTGGCCAAGACGGGCTGGCGCCTGGATGATTACCGGCCGTCCCTCCACAGGACGACCGACTACGGCGAGACCTGGACGTCGATCGCCGGCGACCTGCCGGACGGCAGGCCCATCAACGTGGTCGTCCAGGACCGGAAGAACCCGGACCTGCTGTTCGTCGGGACGGAGTGGGGCGTCTACGTCACGCTCGACGGAGGGAGGAGCTGGCTGCCGTTCAGGGCCGGCATGCCTTCGGTCAAGATCACGGACCTGGTCATCCATCCGCGCGAGAACGATCTGGTCGTGGCGACCTACGGGCGGGGGGCCTACGTCGTCGACGTCACGCCGCTCCAGGAGATGACGGCGGCGACGATCGCCGAGGACGTCCACCTGTTCGACATCGAGCCGGAGACGCAGAGGATCACTTACGCCCTGGGCAATTATCAGCTCCTGGGCGACAGCCACCTGTTCACGCCGAACGAGCCGAACGCGGTGGTCGTCAATTACTGGCTCAAGGCCAAGGCGGCCGGGTCGGTCAAGGTCAGCGTGGCCGACGCTTCGGGCGCCGTGCTGGCCGAGCTCACGGGCAAGGGCGAGGCGGGGCTCAACACCGTTTCCTGGGGAATGCGGGCCCAGCGGCCGGCCGCGGGCGGGCAGAGGCCCGAAGGCTGGGGCGGCGGGCGCCTGGTCGAGCCCGGCGTGTACACGGTGACGCTCGAGGCGGCGGGCAAGAAGATCACAAAAAAAGCGGTCATCCGCTACCGCCAGGGCTGGACCGTCGGGCCGACCCCCGTCGTCATCCATTAAAATGGGGGACATGATCCCCTGTGAATGGATCGGGGACGCAGTACCTATTTCCTATTTAATGGCGCGCTGGAGAGTTGAGCCTCTCCAGGAGAGACGATCATGAAAAAGACGGTCATCTTCATTCTCGCCGTCGTCGTCGTTTCTCTTCCTCGGCCGACAGCCGGGCAAGCCGCGAAGAAGGATTATCCGATCACGCCCGTGCCGTTCACGGCCGTGAAGATCACCGATGGCTTCTGGGCGCCGCGCCTCGAGACCAACCGGACGGTGACCATCCCGGCCATCTTCGAAAAGTGCGAAGAGACGGGCCGGATCGACAACTTCGCCATCGCCGGCGGTCTGTTGAAGGGCGAGTACAAGGGCGAGCGCTACAACGACACCGACGTCTACAAGACGATCGAGGGTGCCTCGTACTCCCTCATGGTCCATCCCGATCCGGGGCTCGACCGCTATCTCGACGGCGTCATCGCCAAGATCGCGGCGGCCCAGGAGCCGGACGGCTACCTGTACACGCCGCGGACGGCCAGCCCCGGCAAGCTCCAGCCGGGGATCGGGGAGACGCGCTGGGCGGAGCTGGCCATCAGCCACGAGCTCTACAACGCCGGGCACCTCTACGAAGCGGCCGCGGCCCACTTCCTGGCCACGGGGAAGCGGACGCTCCTGGACGTCGCGCTCAAGAACGCGGACCTCGTGGCCCGGACCTTCGGGCGGGGGCCGGGCCGGCGGGAGGGATTCCCAGGCCACCAGGAGATCGAGCTGGGCCTGGTCAAGCTCTACCGGCTGACGGGCAGGACGGACTACCTGGAGCTGGCGAGATATTTCCTCGACCAGCGCGGCAAGGGGCTGACACTGCGGCAGTATCCGCCCGGCAACCGCTTCGCCATCTACAACGACGCCACCCAGATCCAGGCCCACAAGCCGGTGCTCGAGCAGGACGAAGCCGTCGGCCACGCCGTCCGGCTGACCTACATGGCTTCGGGCATGGCCGATGTCGCGGCGCTCGCGGGCGACGGGGCCTATCTCGGGGCCGTGCGCCGTCTCTGGGACAATGTCGCCGGGCGGAAGATGTACCTCACGGGCGGCATCGGATCGCGCCACGACCGCGAGCGCTTCGGCGAGGATTACGAGCTTCCCAACCTCACCGGCTACCTCGAGACCTGCGCCTCGATCGGGATGGTCTTCTGGAACCACCGCATGTTCCTGCTGACGGGCGACGCGGCCTACCTCGACGTCATGGAGCGGGCCATGTTGAACGGCGTTCTCTCGGGCGTGTCGCTCGACGGGACGCTCTTCTTCTACCCCAATCCGCTCGAAGCGGACGGGAAGTACCGGTTCAATAAAGGCCGGGCGGATCGCGCGCCGTGGTTCGGCGTGGCCTGCTGCCCCGGCAACGTCAGCCGGTTCCTGCCGTCCGTGCCGGGCTACGTCTATGCGACGAAGGGCGACACGCTCTATGTGGGCCTGTTCGTCGAGGGCGATGCGAAGGTCGAGTTGGACGGCGAAACCGTCGCCATCCGGCAGGAGACCCGCTATCCCTGGGACGGAGCAGTCGGCGTCACGGTCGATCCGGGGAGGAAGCGTGAGTTCACGGTGAGCGTCCGGATCCCCGGCTGGGCCCAGGACCGACCCGTGCCGACCGATCTCTACCTGTACGAGGGAGCCGGCGCGGCCTCGACCACGCTCCAGGTCAACGGCCGTCCCGTTCCGCTGGACATGGACAAGGGTTTCGCCCGCGTCCGCCGGGTTTGGAAGAAAGGGGACAGGCTCGACATCCTCCTGCCGATGGAGGCGCGTCGCGTCGTCGCCCATGCCTCGGTCGCGGACGACGCGGGCTTCGTGGCCGTCGAGCGCGGTCCGCTCGTCTACTGCGCGGAAGGCGCCGACAACGGCGGCCGGGCCCTGAACATCGTCCTGTCCGAGGACGCGGTCCTGAGGCCCGAGGCGCGGCCCGGCCTCCTCGGCGGCGTCACCGTGCTCACGGCCGAGGCCCTGGCCGCCGATCCCGCGGCCGTGGCCCGGGTCCGCGAAGCCGAAGGCAAGGACGCCGCGGCCGACGACGAGGAGGACGTCCCGCCCGCGTCGCGCCGCTCACTCGCGACCGGCGCGGCGCTGCGGCCGCACGCCCTCGTGCTCATCCCGTATTACGCCTGGGCCCACCGCGGGCCCGGCGAGATGACCGTCTGGCTATTAAGGAGGCCGAGATGAAGAGAACGAACCTGGCGGGAGCGCTGGGGCTGGCGCTTCTCGCGACCCTCGCGACGACCTGCGCCCGGGCGCCCAAGGCCGACTACCCGGCCGCGCCCGTGCCCTTTACGGACGTCCACCTCACGGACGCGTTCTGGGCGCCGCGCCTGGACACGAACCGGACCGTGACCATCCCTCACAACTTCAAGATGAGCGAGGACTCCGGCCGGGTCAAGAACTTCGATCTGGCCGCGGCCGCCCTCGACGGGGCCGCGGACGGCAAGTACTGCAGCAGCTACCCGTTCGACGACTCCGACGTCTATAAGATCGTCGAAGCGGCCTCCTACGCCCTGGCCACGCACCCCGATCCCGGGCTCGAAAGCTACGTCGACGGGCTGGTGGCCAAGATCGCCTCGGCCCAGGAGCCGGACGGCTATCTCTACGCCGCCCGGACGGTCGGCGGCCCGCCGCCCCAACCCTGGCTGGGCAAGGAGCGCTGGTCGCATCTCTATATGAGCCACGAGCTCTACAACCTCGGGCACCTCTACGAGGCCGCCGCCGCTCATTACCAGGCGACCAGGAAAAAGAACCTGCTCGACATCGCCGTCAAGAGCGCCAACCTCGTCGCCCGCGAGTTCGGCCCGGGCAAGCGGACCAATCCGCCCGGCCACGAGGAGATCGAGATCGGCCTGGTCAAGCTCTACCGCGTCACCGGGACCCGCAAGTACCTCGACCTGGCCAAGTTCTTCATCGACGCCCGCGGCCGGACCGAGGGCCGGATCCCGTTCGTCGAGAACCCGCGCGAAGGCCAGGAACAGCTTCTGTACGGCGAGTACGCCCAGGACCACAAGCCGTTCATCGAGCAGACCGAGGCCGTCGGGCACGCCGTCCGGGCCGGCTACCTCTACGCCGGCGCGGCCGACGTCGCCGCCCTGACCGGCGAGGCCGCCTACATCGCCGCGCTCGAGAAGATCTGGGCCGATATGGTCGGGACCAAGCTCTACATCACGGGCGGCATCGGCGCGGCCGGCGGCTGGGAAGGCTACGGGCCGCCCTACCGCCTGCCCAACGCCAGCGCCTACGCCGAGACCTGCGCCAACATCGCCACCTTCCTCTGGAACTCGCGCATGCAACGCCTGGGCCTCGACGCCAAGTACGCCGACGTCATGGAGCGCATTCTCTACAACGGCGTCCTCTCCGGCATCTCGCTCTCCGGCGACCGCTTCTTCTATCCCAATCCCCTGGCCTCGTTCGGCCAGCACGAGCGCGTATCCTGGTTCGGCTGCGCCTGCTGTCCGCCGAACGTGGCCCGCGTCCTGACCTCGGTGCCGGGCTACTTCTACGCCGCTTCGGGCGACCGCGTCTATGTCAATCTGTTCGCCCAGGGGACGGGCAAGATGAAGGCGGGCGGGACGGACCTCGAGCTCGTCCAGACGACCGAGTATCCCTGGAAGGGCGATGTCAAGATCGAGGTCAAGCCGGCCAGGGCCGCCGACTTCACGCTCGCGGTCCGCGTCCCCGGCTGGGCCCTGAACCGCCCCGTGCCGTCCGACCTCTATGCCTATCCGGAGCCGGCCGAAGGCGCCCCCGCGCTCAAGGTCAACGGCCAGCCGGTCGAGATCGGGCTCGATAAGGGCTACGCCCTGATCACCCGGACCTGGAAAGCGGGCGACCTCGTCGAGCTGTCGCTGCCGATGCCCGTGCGCCGGGTCGTGGCCCACGACGCCGTCGAGGCCGACCGCGGCCGCGTGGCGATCGAGCGCGGCCCGCTCGTCTATTGCGCCGAGGGAACCGACAACGGCGGCCGCGTCGCCAATCTCGTCCTGCCCGACGGCGCGACGCTCGCGGCCGAAGCGCGCCCGGACCTCCTGGGCGGCGTGGTCGTCCTCACGGGCGAGGCCGAGGCGGTCAGCGAGAAGGCCGGCCGGATCGTCGTTGAGAAGACGCCGGTCACGCTGATCCCGTATTACGCCTGGGCCAACCGCGGCAGGGGCGAGATGGCCGTCTGGCTGGCCCGCGAGCCGGGCAAGGCCCGCGTGGCCAGGGAGCCGGGGCTCTCGGCCAAGGCGGCCGTCACGGCCTCGGAGCGCGCCGTCAATCCCAAGCGCGCCAACGACCAGTTCGAGCCCGAGAGCTCGGACGACGCCGCCGGCTATATGCACTGGTGGCCGAAGCGAGGGACTGCCGAGTGGATCGAGTACGCGTTCGACGCGCCGGTCCGGGTGTCCGAGACGTCGGTCTATTGGTTCGACGACACCGGCGGCGGCGGGTGCCGCGTCCCGGCCTCCTGGCGCGTCCTCTACAAGTCCGGCGAGGAGTGGCTCCCGGTCAAGGCCTCCGGCGCCTACGGCACGGTCAAGGACGCCTGGAACCCGGTCTCGTTCGCGCCCGTCCGGACGACGGCCCTTCGCCTCGAGGTCCAGCTCCAGGAAAACTGGTCGGCCGGCGTCCACGAGTGGAGGATCAAGTAGCCCTTTTCTTTTGAATTGAACTGTTCGGTTCGGATTGGCTGAGAATCTCTATTTCCCCCAAGCGTCTCATAAATAGGTCCGCTACTCCAGGGATGTTTCCCGCGGACTAAAAACGCCTGTCCGGCTGGCCGACGATAGAGGCCGCTTGACAATGTGTACAAATGTGCATACAATTATGACCTATGAATGGGACCGTAACAAAGCGGGCGCGAACGTCCGTAAGCATGGGATCCGCTTCTCTGACGCCCTTACGGTTCTTGAAGATGACTTAGCTCTGACAATGGAAGACGATAACACGGACGAAAGACGGTGGCTGACATTGGGCCGTGACCATTTCGGCCGAGTGCTTGTCGTCGTTTATGCCTGGAGAGGAGATGAGATCAGGATCATATCCGCCCGGAAAGCGAGTCCCGAAGAGCGCCGGCGATACGGGAGGGGAGAATGAAGAAATTCTATGATTTCGGCAAGGGAAAGCGAGGTGCGGTCGTTCCTCTGCCGCCGGGCAAGACCCGGATCACTATCCGACTTGACAACGAGATCATTGACTGGTTCCGCGATAAGGTCGAGGCCCGGGGCGGTGGCAGCTATCAAACGATGATCAATAACGTGTTGCGGGATTACATCCAGCGTGGCGGCGAGGATTTCGAGTCCTATTTGCGCAAGATCTTCCGGGAGGAGCTAAAGAACGGCCGGGAAGAACGGCCGGAACTCTCTATACGGCCCGGCCGGCTCTGAATCGGTCGATTCCCCTGAAGGGAAGATGAGCGTAGCCGGTCGTTGACCCCCGCTGCGGCAGCCTCGCAGTACTCATGGCTTCCATGAGTGCGGGAGGATGAAGTTGTGGCCTTCCTGACCGAGTATGCGGTCGTCGACCTGATCATCCGTCACCTGGAGTTGACGTTCGTCGCGGAGAAACCGCCGCCGGCCTATGTCTTCGAACAGCCGGCCCTGATGGCAGACGCCTCGCAGTACTCATGGAGACGAGTTATCGGCTCCATGAGTGCCGCCGAAGAGAGTGACGAGCACGAAGACCAGCGATCTTACGCCGAACTCGATAAGTAAAATCCCCCCCCAAAAAAATAATCAGATCCGGAAGTGCCCGGCCTCGAGGAGCTTGAAGAAGGCCCGGGCGCAGGCGCCGATGTCGTTCGCGGCGTCGTGAGCCCCCTCGTAGGAGAAGCCGAAGCAGTAACGGTGGAGCTCCTCGAGCGTGGGCCACTTGTGCCCGAAGCCGCCGCCCGGCCGCGGCAGCGCGCAGAGCTCGGTCGTCTCTTTCATCGTGCAGATCCCCGAGAGATCGAGGAATCCCAGGGCTTTGCGTGTCCGGACGAGCTCGCCGGCGACGACATGGCGGTCGTAGTCGAAGTTGTGGGCGACGAGGGTCGTCGCCGCGCCGGCCGCCTCCAGGAACTCGTCGAGGACCTGGCCCAAGTCCCGGCCCTCCCGTTCGGCCCTGGCCTGGGAGATGCCGTGGATCCTGGTCGAGTCCGGCGGGATGAGGAAGCCGTCGGGCCGGACGATGAAGCTCCGGGACTCCTCCTCGTTCCCCCGCGCGTCATAGCGGGCCCAGGCGAGCTGGACGAGGCGCGGCCATTTGTCCGCGACCTCCGGCGAGAAGAAGCGGACTTCGGGAAGCCCGGTCGTCTCGCAGTCGAAGAAAAGAAGCTTCGAGGCCGGCATATCCGTTCGGTCTTTCATTTCAGTCCCTAGGATTACCGGGTCGGGGCCCGGCTGTCAAGCGCCGGGCGCGGGACCGGGGCATAAACGCGTCCGGGCCGAGCCCCGTATTGCATAATGGCGGACACGCTCGCGCCCGGCCGCACCCGCGGGGGAGGCGAGGCCCGCGCGGTCTTCATCAAAAGGAGGCATACCGATGAGAACAACATCGTTCGTCCTGGCCGTCATCCTGCTCGCCTCGCTGCCGCTCGTCGTCCGGGCCGAAGAGCCTGCCGACGAAGCCGCCATCAAGCAACTGGTCCTACAGGCTTATGTGGACGGCTTGTTGAACCTGGGGGACCTCGAGCGGACGCGGGCCGGATTCCATCCCGATTTCGTCCTGCTCGGCCTCCGCAACGGACAGCTGACTCGGTTCCCTATCGCCGATTGGATCGCCTCGTGCGAGAAACAGAAGGCGGCGGGCCAGAAGCCTCCGCTGACGACCATCCGGAAGATCTCGGTCGACATTACCGGGACCGCCGCGGCCGTCAGGCTCGAGCTGGACCGCGCCGGCAAGCTCGTCTACACGGATTACCTGTCCCTCTATAAATTCGCCGAAGGTTGGAAGATCGTCGGCAAGATCTACTTTTCGCACTCGTGATCGGGCGCGAGCGGGCGCTCCGGGCGGAACGGGCCCGCGCCGCCGCCGGCGCTTCGCGGCGTTGACACGCGCGGGGAGCCGGGATACATTCCTCCTTGCCGTCCCCGGCTTGATATAGGGCTTCGCCCCGTCGTCGGCCGATCGGACAGCGTAGGAGGCCCTATGAACCGCCCTCAAATCCGTTCCCTGTCGATCCCCGCCGTGCTCGCCGTTTGCGGGCTCGCCGTCGCGCTAATCTCCTGCCGGACCGGCGGCCCGAAGGCCGGCGACGACCTGGCCGGCGTCAAACAGTTCGTCGCCAACGGCTCGTTCGAGGAGATGGACGGCGCGAAGCCGAAGGGGTGGGCCTTCCGCAGCTGGGGCAGAGACAGCGACGCGCGCTCAGCCGTCGGCCCGTTCGTCGGCGGGCCCACCGCCCGCACGGGCGCCGTGAGCGTCATGATCTCGTCCGAGAAAGGGGCGGACGCCTCCTGGTCCACGGTCGTGCCCGTCAAGCCCTATTCGCGCTACCGGCTCAGCGGCTGGATCCGGACGGAGAACGTCGTCGCGGGCACGGGCCGCGGCGCCCAGATCAACGTCAACGGCGAGGGGGAATGGCGGACGGCGCCCCTCACGGGGACCGTGGACTGGACCCCGGTCGAAGTCGAGTTCGACGCCGGGGCCAACGACGCGCTCGAGGTCACCTGCCTCCTCGGCGGCTGGGGCCGATCGACGGGCCGGGCCTGGTTCGACGACGTCGAGCTGGTGCGCCTGTCGGGTAAGGAGCTTGGCCGGCCGACGGTCACGATCGACGGCGCGAAGACCGGTCCGCCGGTGTCCAAGTACATCTACGGCCAGTTCATCGAGCACCTGGGCCGCTGCATCTACCAGGGACTCTGGGCCGAGCTGCTCGAGGACCGCAAGTTCTATGGGTCGGTCGGCGAAGGCGAATCACCCTGGCGGGCGATCGGGGAGCCGGGAACGGTGACGATGGACAAGCTCAAGCCGTTCACGGGCGCCCACACGCCGCGCGTCGCCCTCAGCGGCAAGGGGCCGGGCGGCCTCGTCCAAGGGGACCTGGCCCTCGTCGAGAGACGGGATTACGTGGCGCGGGTGGTGCTGGCGGGAGATGCGGGCGCCGCTCCGGTCACGGTCAGCCTGATCTGGGGCGACGCGCCCGAAGCGAGGCAATCGATCACGGTCGAGTCGCTCGGCCGCGATTACCGGACCGTCCCCTTCGCGTTCAAGGCGGGGGCGACCACGGAGACGGCCCGGCTCGAGATCGCCTCGTCGGGCCGCGGCGCGTTCAAGGTCGGGGCGGTCTCGATCATGCCGGCCGACAACGTCGACGGCTTCCGGCCCGAAGTGCTGGCGGTCCTCCGGGAGCTCGATTCCCCCGTCTACCGCTGGCCCGGCGGCAACTTCGTCAGCGGCTACGACTGGCGCGACGGCATCGGCGACCGCGACCGGCGGCCGCCGCGCAAGAACCCGGCCTGGACGGGCATCGAGCACAACGACGTCGGCATCCACGAGTACATGGACCTCATGCGCCTCATCGGCGCCGAGCCCTATATCACGGTCAACAGCGGCCTGGGCGACGTCTCCATGGCCCTCGAGGAGCTCGAGTACGCCAACGGCGCGCCCGAGACCAGGATGGGCCGGCTGCGGACGGCCAACGGGCACCCCGAGCCCTGGGGCGTCAAGTTCTGGGCCATAGGCAACGAGATGTACGGCGACTGGCAGCTCGGCTACATGCCGCTCTCCGACTACGTCAAGAAGCACACCCAATTCGCCGTGGCCATGAAGGCCATGGACCCGGCGATCCAGGTCGTCGCGGTGGGGGCGGTCGGGCGCTGGAGCGAGACGATGCTGGCCGAGGCCTCCAACCACATGGATCTCATCAGCGAGCACTTCTACGTCCAGCACAAACCGGGGCTCCTCAGCCACGTCAACCAGGCGCCGGCCGAGATCCGGCGGATCGCCGAGGCCCACAAGAAGTACCGGGCCACGATCCCGACGCTCAAGGCGAAGGAGGTCCCGGTCGCCCTCGACGAATGGAACTACTGGTACGGGCCGCACGTCTACGGCGAGCTCGGGACGCAGTACTTCCTCGAGGACGCGCTGGGGATAGCGGCCGGCCTCAACGAATTCGCCCGCCAGTCCGGCGTCTACTTCATGGCCAACTACGCCCAGACGGTCAACGTCATCGGGGCCATCAAGACCTCCAAGACGGCCGCCGTGCTCGACACGACAGGCGTCATCCTGGCGCTCTACCGGAAGCACTTCGGGACGATCCCCGTTGAGGTCGGCGGCGCGCCGGAGCCGCTCGACGTCATGGCCTGCTGGAAGGATGAGACGAAAAGCGTGCTGACCCTGTCGATCGTCAATCCCACCAAACGGGAGATGACGCTCAAGCTCGACGCGGGGACGATCGCCTGGCCCAAGACCGCCCGGCTCTTCCTCGTCGGCGGCCTCGACCCCCGCGCCTGCAACGTGCCGGGGAAGGAGCCGCAGGTCACGGTCCACGAAACGGCCGGCGCGCCTTTCGGCAGGAAGATCATGGTCCCCCCGATCAGCGTTTCGCTCTACGAGATCGGGGTCGGACCCGGACAAGCAAAAGAAAATAAATAGAATAGACGGACCTCGAAGAGGAGAAAAACCATGAATCCTGAGAGCCGCGGAGCACGAAGCGTTCTGACCCTAGCCGTCACCGCCGTCCTGGCCCTGAGCCTGGCCGTCGCGCCGGCCGTCGCCCAGCAGAAGGTCCACGAGGAGTACACCAAGAAGATCCGCGAGTTCACGACCGACCCGCACTTCGCCACCAAATACGTCGATTCCCTGCCCTACGCCGAGGGCGTGCCGACCCCGCTCGAGGTCCTCGGCCGCATCGCCGGGGCCAAGGACGTCCTGTCCACCACCGCCGAGATCTATAAATACATGCGGGCCCTGGCCGCCGCGACGCCTCGGGTCAAGGTCTTCGACATCGGCAAGACCGAGGAGGGCCGCGACTGGATCGTCGTCGCCGTCGCCGACGAGGAGACCATCAGGAACCTCGACAAGTACAAAGAGATCAACGCCCGCCTGGCCGATCCCCGCAAGCTCTCCGAGGCCGAGGCCAAGTCCCTCCTGGCCCAAGCCAAGCCCATGTACTGGGCCACCGGCGGCCTGCACTCCGGCGAGACCGGCTCGCCCGAGATGCTCATGGAGCTGGCCTACCGCGTCGCCGTCGACGAGTCGCCCTTCGTCAAGGCCATCCGCGAGAACGCCATCACCCTCATCACCCCCGTCCTCGAGCCGGACGGCCGCGACAAGCAGGTCGACGTCCACATGGCCAAGCGCAAGGACCCCAAGGCCAACGTCCCTTCGCGGCTCGTCTACTGGGGCAAGTACGTCTCCCATGACAACAACCGCGACAACCTCGGTCTGGCCCTCAAGCTCAGCCAGAACGTCATGAAGGTCTTTTTCGACTTCCACCCCCAGGTCATGCACGACCTCCATGAGTCCATCGCCTACCTCTACATCTCGACGGGCACCGGCCCCTACAACGCCTGGCTCGACCCCATCACCATCGACGAGTGGAACCTCCTGGCCTACCGCGAGGTCGACGAGCTGACCAAGGCCGGCGTCCCCGGCGTCTGGACCCAAGGGTTCTACGACGGCTGGGCCCCGAACTACGCTTTCTACGCCGCCAACGGCCACAACGCCATCGGCCGCTTCTACGAGACCCAGACCGCGGGCGACGGCTCGACCCGGGTCGTCTCGGCCGCCTCCGACCGGGCCTGGTTCCGGCCCAACCCGCCGCTCCGCTCGACCCTCTGGTCGCTCCGCAACAACGTCAACCTCCAGCAGAGCGGCGTCCTCGTCGGCATGAACCACGTCGCGACCCTCAAGGACAAGTTCCTGGAGAGCTTCTACCTCAAGGGCAAGCGTTCCGTGGCCAAGGCGCGCGCCGAGGGCCCGGCCGCCTACGTCTTCCCCGGCGACGACCCGCGCCCTGGCCAGCAGGCCCGCCTGCTCCGCCAGCTCCAGGCCCAGGGCGTCGAGGTCCATCGGGCCGACAAGGCCTTCAAGATCAAGGACACGGACTACCCGGCCGGCAGCTTCGTCGTCCGCTTGGACCAACCCTACTCGCGCATGGCCGACATGATGCTCGACCGGCAGTATTTCAACGTCAACGACCCCTCCCCCTACGACGACGTCGGCTGGACGCTCGGGCCGCTCTACAACGTCCGGACCGTCCGCGTCGAGGACGTCGCCGTGCTCGACGCCCCGATGACCCTGATCGCGGGCCCGGTCGCGGCCCCCGGCGGCGTCGTACGCCCGGCCAAGGGCGCGGTCCAGGCCTACCTCGTCGATCACAACGCCGACAACGTCCTGGCCACGTTCCGGTTCGCCCACAAGGACCTGAAGATCCAGGCGGCCGAGAAGGACTTCGAGGCCCAGGGCCGCAAGTTCCGGGCCGGCTCGTTCGTCATCAAGCCCGGCGACAATCCCGCCAATCTCGAAGCCGTCCTCGACGGGGCCTCGAAGAAGCTCGGATTCACGGTCGTCGCGGCGGCCGCGCTGCCCGCCGTCCCCACCCACGAGGTGGGCGCGCCGCGCGTCGCGGTCATGCACACCTGGCAGAACACCCAGAACGAGGGCTGGCTCAGGATCGCCCTCGACGAATGCGGCATCCCCTACGACTACATCTCGGTCCACGCCGTCCGCGACAACGCCAAGCTCCGCGACACGTACGATGTCATTCTCTTCGGGCCCTCGTCGCAGGACCCCTTCAGCGTTGTCAACGGCGTCACGGGCGACAAGCCCTTGCCCTGGAAGAAGACCGACCTGACCCCGAATATCGGCGCCGAGGACTCGACCGACGACATGCGCGGCGGACTCGAGCTCGACGGCGTCATGCACCTGCGCGATTTCGTCCGGGACGGCGGCGTCTTCATCACCATCGGCAACAGCTCCGCGTTGCCCATCCACTTCGGCTTGGCCCAGGGGCTGGCCATCCGCGACACGGCCAAGCTGTGGGCCCGCGGCGGCGTGTACCAGGCGACCCTCGGCGACAAGACGAGCCCGCTGGCCTACGGCTATGACGACAAGGTCGGCATCTACTTCAGCCAGTCTCCGGTCTTCGCCATGAGTGGCATGAGCGGCCGGGCCCGGGCCATGACGGCGCCGGCCGCGGCCCCGTCGGGCCGGGTCTCGGGCCGCGGCAGCGCGTCCGATCCCGACGTCATCCAGGGCCGCCCCCGCGATCTCGGGCAGAAGACCATCGAGGATTTCCGCAAGGCCGAGAAGGCCGTGCCGAAGCCGGAGGACGAGGAAAGCCCACGGCCCGCGGCGACCGCGGCCAACCGGCCCCGGATCGTCCTGAGCTTCGCCGGCAGCGCCGCCGACCTGCTCATCAGCGGCGGCCTGGCGGGCGGGGAGGAGCTGGCCGGCTCGCCGGCCCTCGTCGACGCCGCGATCGGCAAGGGCCACGTCGTCCTGTTCAGCTTCAACCCGGCCTGGCGCAGCCAGACGCACGGCTCCTACTTCTTCATTTTCAATGCCTTGCTGAACTGGAAGGACCTCGGCGCCAAGCCCAAATAACGACTGCCGGGAACGTTCGGGTGCGGGTATCCGTATTTATAGATGGTGACGTTCCATCGATGAGGAGGCCCGCATGACAAAATCGTTTCGCAAGATGATCACGCCCATCCTGGCCCTGGCCTGCCTGGCCGCTTTGGCCCTTCCTTTGGCCGCCCAGACCGCCGCTCCGGCCGCCGCGCCGTCCAAGCCCGTGGACATGAAGAAGCTCATCGCCGAGATCGTCGGCGATTACGAGTTCTCGGGCCAGGGCCAGAGCCTGTTCGTTACTTTCAGCGAGCAGGACGGCAAGCTCTTCGGCGCCCCGCCCGGCGAGACGCCCGAGGAGATCCATCCGGTCGAGGGCAAGCCGCTGTGCTTCGACGTCACCCTGGCGGAGTCCGGCGATTATTACGAGCTCCAGTTCGTCCGCAACGACAAGGGCGTCATCGACAAGTGCGTCATGTCCGTCCAGGGCATGGTCGTCGAAGGGGCCAAGGTCATCAAGTAGCCCTTCCGGCCCGGCTTCGTCCGGTTCCTTGACAGTCTTCCTCCCGAGGACTATCATTTTTCCCCGGCGCGAGGGGGGGAGCGGTGAGGGAGAGAGTCGAGGAGCACCCGTGTTCAGAACATCCGATCTGAAAAAGGGGGACGTCGTCAAGATCGACGGCGATCCCCACATCGTCGAGACGATCAAGGTCCAGAAGCCGTCCGCGCGCGGCGCGGTGACCATCTATAAGATCCGCTTTCGCAACCTGCAGTCGAAGCGCAAGATCGATCAATCGCTCCACGGCGACGACATGTTCGATGAAGCCGACTTCGAGCGCCGGCCGGCCCAGTATCTCTATGGCGACGCGGCGAGCATCACCTTCATGGACCTCCAGGACTACGGCCAGTTCACGCTGACGAAAGAGGAGATCGAGGACGAATGGCCCTATCTCACCGAAGGGCTCGAAGGGCTCATCGCCATCTCCTCCGAGGGCCGGGTCTTGGGGCTCCAGATCCCGACCTTCATCAACCTCGAGATCGTCGAGACCATCCCGTCCGTCAAGGGCGGTTCGGTGACGGCCAGGAACAAGCCGGCGACCCTGTCGACCGGACTCGTCGTCCTGGTGCCCGAATACATGGCCGTCGGCGAGATCATCCGGGTCGACACGCGCACGGGAGAGTACGCCTCGAAGGCTTGATGAAAAACCGCGGCTACGACTATCCCGACGTCATTTCGCCGCTCGACGAACCTCTGCCGGTCGCTTTCTTCTATGCCCTCCACTATCCCCATTCGACCGAGGCGGAGTGGCGCAAGAAGATCGAAGCCGGCCAGGTCTCGCTCAATGGGCGCCCGGCGACCCCCGGCGACGTCCTGAAGCGGGGCGACCGTCTCGTCTACCATCGTCCGCCGTGGGAGGAGCCCGACGCCCCGCGGGAATTCGGGACGCTCTACGAGGACGAGGACGTCCTGGCCCTCGACAAGCCCTCCGGCTTGCCCGTCCTTCCCGGCGGCTTCTTCCTCGAGAACACCCTGCTCCACCGGGTCCGCGAGCGCTACGGCGACGGCTGCTCGCCGCTCCACCGGCTCGGACGCGGCACGTCCGGGGTCATCCTCTTCACGCGCAACCGCACGGCCGCCCGCTCGCTGGCGACGGCCATGTTCGAGCGCCGCATCCTCAAGGTCTACCTGGCCCTGGCCTCGGGGACCGGGATGCCCGACACGTTCACGGTCGACGCGGCGATCGGGCCGGTCCCGCACACGCTCCCGCCGACCGTCAACGCCTACCGCCCCGGCCCCGGCGGACGGCCGTCGACGAGCCACGTCCGGGTCGTGCGCCGGCTTCTGGAACGGAACGCCAGCGTCCTTGAAGTGACCATCCCGACGGGACGACCCCACCAGATCCGTATTCACCTGGCATACGCGGGGTATCCGCTCGTCGGAGATCCGCTCTATACCGGGGGCGGTCTACCGCGCGCCGACGGCGTCGACGACGAGATCGCCACGACCCCCGGCGCGACCGGCTATCTTCTCCATTCCTGGAAGATCCGCTTTCCCCATCCATCGCGGGGCGTCCAGGTAGAGGTCTTCAGTCCTCCTCCAGACATCCTGCGTCCGGACTGACCGGGGCTAGCCGCTCGGCCCTCCCGGGGCTATTTGATCTTCTTGGCCGCGAAGGTGCGGCCCTCTGAGTAGAGCTCCAGGCGGACGACCGCGCCGGCGTCGTCTTTGAAGAAGGTGAGCTCGCGGCCGCCGGGGCGGAAGAATTGCGTCGGGCTCCAGGGCTGGTAGACGACCTCGGCCTGGCCCGGCGACTTGACGCGCAACCTGCCCTCCGAGACCGCGACGGCGACTGTGACGCCCGGCTCCAGCTCGTACAGACCGGCGAAGGCCTCGAGGGCCTTGGGCTCGAGCTCGACGGCCGTGCGCGCGACCGGCGGCTTGAACCGGGCCACGGGCCAGCGCGGTTCGAGGGCGTAGAGGCCGAGGTCGTCGATGCCGAACGACGTGTTGCAGAGCACAACGACGCCCGTCTTCTTCGCGGGATCGAACCCGGCGAACGACCGGTAGCCGCCGGTGCCGCCGTTGTGCCAGACGATCTCCGTGCCGTATCGCCGCCAGACGTGCCAGCCCAGGCCGATGGTCAGGTCGGGCGTGCCCGTCGGACGTTCCTCCTTCAGCATCAAGTCGAAGGCCGACCGTAGGGGGGTCTCGCGCAAGCCCATAGCGGCCGTCAGGAACTTGAGCATGTCCCGGGCCGTCGAGCGGAGCGCCCCGGCCGGGGCGAGGACGTCGAAGTTCCAGTTCTTGACCGGGCTCAGGTTGGGGCCGCTGCCGGTCGCGAGACGGGCTTTCAAGCGCTCGGGTAGAACGATCGCCGTGTCGGCCATGCCCAGCGGCTCGAGGACCCTCTTCCTGACGAGCTCTTCGTAGCCCATCCCGGCCTTGAGGGCCAGGGCGTGGCCCAGCAGCCCGACGCCGAGATTGGAGTATTCGTATTTCTCGCCCACGGCCCGGCCGAGCTCGCAGCGGGCCAGGAACTCGTACAGCCGGTCCGGACCGTAATCGGCGTACGGATCGGCTCCGTCGGCCGGCTTGAGGTTGTCGGGCATGCGCGGCAGCCCCGAGACCTGGTTCGAGAGGTCGCGCAGCGTGATCGTCTTGCCGTCCCGCTCCGGGAGCTTGACCGACGCCGGAAGGAACTTGGCCACCGGATCGTCGAGCCCGACCTCGCCCCGCGCGACCATGTCGGCCAGGACGAGCGAGGTGAAGATCTTGGTGATCGAGCCGATCTCGAAGACCGTGTCGGCGCCGGGAGGGACGGCGCCGCCGGGGGCCGCGGCTCCCGAGACGAGGAGGCGCTCGCCCGTCGCGTCCACCAGCCCGACGACGATGCCGACGGCCTTGCGGCCCTCGCCCGTCCGGTTGAGCAGGAGCTTCTCGAGTTCACCGGGGTCCGCGGCGCCGGCGATGACGGCGGCGAAAAGGACCAGCCCGGCGGCGATCGTCCGGAACGTCTTCATGTTTCAGCCCTTCCAATCCTTCATCACTTCGGCGAAACAGGCCAGGCCGCTGGGGATGCAGGCGCCGTAGCCGCCCCCGGGGAAGGTCCAGGCGCCCGAGAGAAAGAGGTTCTTGATGGGTGTTCTTTGCGGGAAGCGCCGCTGTCCCGAATTGTCGACGGTCTGGTCAAAGCCGTAGATCGCCCCGCGGGGGTTCGAGGTGAAGCGGACGTTGGTCAGGGGCGTCGCCACTTCGACCACCTCGATGGCTTTGCGCAGTCCCGGCAGGAACTTCTTCTCGACCTTGTCGATCAGGATGTCGGCCAAGCGCATCTTTTCCTTATTGTAGGCGTCCTTTTTGCCGTAGAAATAGTCGGCCTCGAATTTCTTCCAGTAATCGAATCCCTGGGTGGCGATGATGTTGAGGGTGTTCTTGCCCTTGGGGGAGAAGCCGGGGCCGAGGTTGTCGTAGACGGTCAGCCCGAAGTCCGGTTCGTCCGGCAGCCCCCCGGCCATGACGGCCTTGTACTCCGCCTCGATGTCGTAGCCGGTGTGATAGAAGATCTCGCTTTCCTTGAGCCCGACCTTGCGGACGAGATCGGTCTTGAGACCCAACCAAACAAGCAAGGTCGAGTAGCTGACGGAATACTTGTCCATCCGCGCCGTCAGGTCCTTGAGGAAGTCCTTTTCGTCGGGCATCATCCGGCCGAGGGTGTCGATGGCATTGGCGTTCGAGATGACGGCCCGGCCGCGGATTTCCGCGCCGTCCGCGGTCCGGACGCCGGTGGCGGCGTGGTCGCGGACGAGGATCGTCTCGACCTTGGCGTTGAGCTTGACCTCGCCGCCGTTCTTCTTGATCAAGCCGACGAAGGCGTCGCTGATCTTTTGGGATGTCCCGACGGGGTAATAGCCGCCGCCTTCGAGGTAGCCCATGAGGGGCATGGCATAGTAGAAAGGGGAGAGCTTGGACGGCGGCAGACCGAAGTAACCCCACAGCCCCGAGATGACGGCTTTGAGCTTGGGGTTCTTGACCCGTTCGTCCAGCATCGCCCCCCAGGTCCGGTTGAAGTTCTTGAAGAGGTGCGGGAAGTTCTTCGGGAAGTTGGCCATGTCGGGAGGGCCGCTGGCGTTGGCGAGCTTCCCCACGTCGTCCGCGAGGCCCTTCATGTCGGCGAACATGCCGTCGATGGCCTCTTCGTCGCCCGGGAAGTTCTTCTTGAGGATGGCGACGTAGCCGGGGATGTTCATGTGGGGGACCCTGATATCGTAGTCCGGGTAAATGGTGCGGTAGAGGGTCTTGTGCGGCAGGAAAGCGATATCGAGGATCTCGGGAAAGCCGTAAATGAGGTTGGCGACGCCGTCACGGAGGCCGACCGTCGTCGAATGGAGCGAGACGTCGAAGGTAAAACCGCCGGGCCGGGTGAAGGCCGAGGCGTATCCGCCGGCGACGCTGTGTTGCTCGAGGACGAGGACCTTGTATCCCTGACGGGCGAAGGACGCGGCCGCGCTGAGGCCGCCGAGGCCCGCGCCGATGACGACGGCGTCGTAGGTCCCGGGCGGGAGCTTGTCCTGCCCGCCCCGGGGGAAGGCGCTCCAGTCCCAGGCCAGGAGCGGCATCCCGGCCAGGATCGTTTTGAGGAATTCGCGGCGGTCCCAGGCGTTGTTCGGCATTTCCGCACCTCTTTTATCTAACGGCCGGTTCGGGACCTAAGTTTACCGCCCGGGGCCGGCCCCGTCAATCCGTCCGGCCGGGCGGTTGACAAGACGCGGGCCAGGCCCTACGATTGAGGCGACAGCGCCTTTGCGCGATAGCCTGTTCGCCCCGAGAATCTGCCCCATGAAGAAGCCCGGCCGGCTCGCCGCCCCGCTCCTGGGCGCCGTCCTGCTCGGATTCGGCCTCTTCGGGGCGGTCACGCCGCCCGGCGGAGGGAAGGCCCCGCTCCGGTTCGCCTGGCTGAGCGACACGCATGTGGGCTCGGACCGCGGCGGGCCGGACCTCAAGGCTTCCGTTACCGACATCAACAGACAAACGGGCCTCGCCTTCGTCCTGGTGAGCGGCGACGTCACCGACATGGGCCTCTACGCGAACTTCCGCGCGGCCAAGGACATTCTGGACGGTCTCGAGGTCCCCTATCACATCCTGCCCGGCAACCACGACACGAAATGGTCGGAGTCGGGCGGCTCGGATTTCCGGCGGATCTGGGGCGACGACCGCTTCGCCTTCGAGAGCGGCGGTTTTCGCTTCGTCGGGATGGCGCAGGGGCCCGTCATGAAGTTCGGGGACGGCCACTTCGCGCCCCAGGACGTTCGCTGGCTCGACGAGGTCCTGGCGGAGCCGGGGGCGGCCCGGAAGCCGACCTTCTTCGTCACCCACTATCCGCTCGACGGGAGCGTCGCCAACGGGTACGTCGTCCTCGACCGGCTCAAGACCGTGCCCACGGTCGCCGTCCTGGCCGGGCACGGTCACAAGAACCAACCCATGGATTTCGAGGGCCTGGCCGGGGTCATGGGCCGCGCCAACATCGGGACGAAGGATTCGGCGCCCGGCTACACGATCGTCGAGATCGGGCCCAAGGCCGTGACCTTCGCGGAGCGGACCGCCGGCCGGACGGGGCCGCCCTGGCACCGCATCGAGCTCGAGAAGAACGGGCTGCCGGTCGTCACGCGCGGGAGGCCGGCCGGGAAAGCGCCTTCCGCGCCGGCCCGCCCGGACTTCGGCGTCAACGATCCATTCCCCGGGGTCCGGGAGCGCTGGCGCTTCGAAGCCGGCTGGACGATCGCCTCTTCCGCCGCCGTCATCGGCGAAACGGTCGTCTTCGGCGACGCCTCGGGCGCGGTCCGGGCCCTGCGTGTCGCGGACGGCAGCATCGCTTGGGAATACAAGACGGACGATCCGGTCTATTCGACGCCCGCGGTCGCCGGCGGCCGGGTCGTCTTCGGCTCGACGAGCGGGGCGATCCTGGCGCTCGACGCCCGGACCGGCGATCCCGTCTGGAAGGTCCAGACGGGCGGGCCCGTCGTCGCCAGCCCGAGCGTCGCGGACGGCGTCGTTTTCATCGGCTCGAGCGACCATGTCTTCCGGGCTATCAGCTTGAATACGGGGATGGCCGTCTGGAGCTACGACGGCGTCGAGGGCTTCGTCGAGACCCGGGCGCTCGTCGCGGACGGCATGGTCGTCTTTGGGGCTTGGGACGGACGGCTCTACGCGCTCGACGCGAAGACAGGCAAGCCGGTCTGGACCTGGACCGGGGAACGGCCGAGCCGGTATTATTCCCCGGCCGCGTGCTGGCCCGTCGCCGCCGGGGGACGCGTATTCATCGTGACCCCGGGCCCGTGGATGACGGCCCTCGAGCTGGCCTCGGGACGTGAGATCTGGGGCACCGATAATCTGGCCGTCCGGGAATCGATCGGCCTCTCGGCGGACGGCCGGCGCGTCTACGTCCGGACGACGGAGAACGTCATCGCCGCCGTCGCCTCGGACGCCGACGCCCAGGAGACGGTCTGGGAGACCGACGCGGGATTCGGCGCCGACACCAACTCGGCCATGCTCGTCGAGCGGGACGGCGTCGTCTTCTACGGCACGAAGAACGGACTGCTTCTGGCCCTCGACGCCGCGACCGGGGCCGTCAAGTGGAAACACCGGGTCGGCGCCGCCCTCATCAATACCGTGACCCCGCTAAGCGGGCGGGACGTCGTCGTCACCGACTTCGACGGCCGCGTGACGCTCGTCTCCAGCGACAAATAATCGGGGACCATGAAGAAAGGGCTCAGGAAGACCCTCAAGATCACGGGCGTCGCCCTCGGCGCGTTCGCCTTCCTGGCCGTCGCGGCTTCCCTGCTCGTTCTCTTCGACAAGCCCCTCGTCCGCGGCATCGTCCGTCGACAGCTCGTGAAGCTGGCCGGTCCGGCGGCCGGGTTCGACCGGCTGGACTACTCGATCTTCCCCTTCCGCGTCACCGTGGAAGGCCTCGCGGCCGGCCGCGAGGACGCCTTCCAGAAGCTGGGGGCGACCGTCGCCCGGCTCGAGGCGGCCGGGAGCTTCTGGAAGCTCATTCGGGGCGTCAAGCCCGCGCTCGACTCGATCGCGGTCGAAGGCCTCACCCTTCGCCTCGAGCAAAAGGCCGTCTCCGAAGAGCCGTTCGACATCGAGGCCCTGCTCCTTCAGGCCGCGGACGCCCTGGCCTGGGCGGGCCGCATCTCCTTGAAGGACTCCCGCCTCACGCTCGACTTCATCCCCAGCCGCATCGATATCGACAGGCTGGCGATCGTCCTGACGCCCGGTGAGCGGGGAGCCGTCATCGCTTACACCATCGCGAACGCCGCCATCGACTTCGGGAGCAAGGACGGCGGATCCGCCTTCTCGACCGGATTGGCGTCCTCCGGCCGCCTCGGCCTAGTCTCGCCATTCATGGTCGATTCCGAGTTCGCCTTGAGCGCGCCGCGACTCGCGACGGGCGGCATCGAGCATACGGTCGCCGCGCTCGACCTGGCCCTGACCGGCCGCTTCGAACGCTCCGCCGGCGAGCTCACCGTGTCACGCCTCATGGTCACCGTCCCCGGGCTCTTCGCTCTCGACGGCACGGGCTCCGGCATCGCCGGGCGCCATGTCTTCCTGGAGACCAGGGCCGGCCTGCGCGTCGAGGACCTCGAGGCCGCCGCCGCGCTCGTCGGGCCGCGTCTGCCCCCGGCGTTGCGCGGCGCCCGGCTCCGGGGGCGCGCCGGCCTCTCCGGGACGTATGTTCTCCAACAATCGAGCCGGGAGCCGAAGGACGGCCTCGCCGCGACACTGACGCTCGAAGGCGTCGAGATCGATACCGTCCTGGACGGCCGGCCCCTTCACCTCCGCGCCGACGGCCGGATCGAGGCCTCCGGTCCGACGGCGGACCCCCGGCTATCGGTCGACCTGAGCGCGTCCCTGGGACGGATCGCGTCTTCCGGCTTCGCGGTCGCCCGTTCCTCCCTTCGCCTCGCCGCTTCGGGCACGAAGGCCGCGGCCTCCATCTCCCGTCTCGACGCGCGACTCGCCGGCCTCGATCTCGGCCTGGGTGGCGGCCAAGCGCTTGCCTTCGAGCGCGCCGACGTTTCGGCGTCCGGCCGGCTCGACCTGAATTCCCGGGTTCTCTCGTTGACCAGGCTCGACGCCGTCCTTCCCGGCCTCGCGCCTCTCCGCTTCTCGGGCCGCTACGGCTTTGGCCGTATCCGCGAGATGGAAATCCGGCTCGAGAGCCGCGGCCTCGACGTCGCCTCCCTGCGCGGCCTGGCCGCGCCGCTCGTCCCGCCGGCCCTCGCCGGTTGGGACCTCGCCGGCACGGCCGACCTGTCGCTCTCCGCCCGCCGCCCGGCGGGGGCCCGGGCCGGCTGGGCCGCCTCCGGCGCCCTCTCCCTCAGTGGGGCCCGGTTCAACGACCCGTCCTTCACCGTCGCCGGCGAAGGCCTCGATCCGGTCGTCACGTTCGAGGCCGCCCGGTCCGCCGACTCGCCGGCCGTTTCGTTCACGGGCGGGCTCGCCCTCCGGCAGGGCGAATCGCTCTGGAAGGCGGTCTATGTCTCCTGGAGCCAGCACCCGCTCGCGCTCACCTTCGGCGGCCGCTACGACCCGGTCACGGGCGCCGTCGACGGGCTGACGGCCCGCGCGGACCTGTCGACGATCGGCGCCGTCGACGTCGCCGGTTCGGCCGTGACGCTCCCCGCGCCCTCGTTCGACCTGCGGACGGACGCGCGCCTCAGCCTCGGCCCTCTCTACTCGCTCTACACCCAGGCCGGCGTCTCCGAGGAGTCCCGGATGAAGCTCGAGGGCGCGCTCGGCGCGTCGCTCCGGCTCCGCAGGACCGGCGGCGCGCTCTCGGCCGAGGGCCGGATCACGCTCGCCGGCGCGAACGTCGAGAATCCCGGGTCGAAGACCCTCTTCATCGGCCTCTCCGCCGACGTCCCCGTCCGCTACGAATCCGCCCCCCCGGCCTCCGACGGGCCCCTGCCCGAGAAGGGCTTCCTGCGTCTTGACGAGTTCCAGTCCCCGGCCCTGACCTTGAGATCCGTGGAGATCGGCCTGCGCTCCGGCGTCAATGCCCTGGGCCTCGAGCCGCTCTCTCTCGAGCTCTTCGGCGGCCGGCTCGAGCTCGGCCGGACGACTTTCCGCCTCGATCCCGCTTCCGGCGCCATCCACGGTCTCGGATCGCTCGCCCTCCGCGAGCTCGACATCGCCCGCTTCCCCGTCGCCTCGCCCCAGTTCAAGCTGACCGGCAAGGTCCGGGCGGAATTCCCGGTCCTCGACATCGGCACCGACCGCGTCGGCGTCTCCGGCCGCGGCGAGGCCGACGTCTTCGGCGGCAAGGTCGTCCTGCGCGATTTCGCCGTGACCGATCCGTTCACCCGGGGCCGTTCCGTTTCCCTGAACGTCGACCTGGTCGATCTCGACCTGAAGAAGCTCACCGACGAGGTCCCCTTCGGCGAGGTCACGGGCATCGTCCGCGGCGAGATCCGCGACTTGGTCATCAGCTACATGCAGCCGGAGCGGTTCACGTTCCGGCTCGAGTCCGTGCCCCGCAAGGGCGTCCCCCAGACTTTCAGCCTCAAGGCCGTCGACAACCTGACCGTCCTCAGTTCGGGCCAGCAGACCTCGTCCGGGACGGGGGGCTTCTGGATGCGCTTCATCCGCGGCTTCCGCTACGAGAAGCTGGGCCTCGTCAGCACGCTCCGCAACGACACCTTCACCCTCAACGGGACCATCCGGGAGGGCGGGATCGAGTACCTGGTGAAGAAACCGGCGCTTTTTGGTATAAGTGTCGTGAACCGGGAACCCGGCAAGGTCATCAGCTTCAAGGAGATGACGAACCGGCTCAAGAGGGTCGGCCAATCCGATAAATAGCGACACACCGCAAGGAGGATGACGACATGAACAAACGATACGCCCTGGGGACGGCCGCGGCCGTGGGCCTCCTCTTCGTCCTGGCCTGCATCACCGTCAACATCTACTTCCCCGAAGCCACGGTCAAGCAGGCCGCGGCCGAGATCGTCGACGAGATCCGCAAGACGGAAGGCGAGAAGAAGGGCCCCGAAGCGTCCTTCCGGCCGCCGGCCCTCCGCGAGGCCGGGCCGTTCACGCTCGTCCCCGCCGCCTTCGCCCAGGAGGCCACGAGCGTCTCCACGCCGGCCATCCGGGCCCTCAAGGAGTCGATGAGGAACCGCTTCCCTTCGCTCAAGCCCTACTTCGACGCCGGCAACGTGGGCGAAACGAACAAGGGATGGCTCGAGGTCCGAGACGAGGCCGGCCTGAACCTCCAGGCCAAGGCGGCCCTCCGCAACGCGGTCCGCGACGAGAACGCCGACCGGACGAAGCTCTACGCCGAGGTGGCCAAGGCCCTCGCCATCGAAGCCAACCAGATCGAGAAGATCCAGAAGATCTTCGCCGAGGAATGGGCCAAGAGCGCGGCCGCCGGCTGGTGGGTCCAGAAAGAGGACGGCGCCTGGGCCAAGAAATAGGTTCTTCTCCGGATTCCGGGAAGTCCCTCTCTCGGACTTTGGCTCGGGGATATCCTCTGGCTCCCCGGCCCCCCGGGGAACGGGACGCGGACTCTTGGGAGGGACCGGGCAGAAGCACGGCGTAGCGACTCGGAGCCGGGCTTCTGCGAAATATCTTCAAATAGCGCTTTCTTAAGATATTTCCCATCGCCG
>JBFYNT010000028.1:0-5662 GCA_041304225.1 Candidatus Aminicenantota bacterium | reverse complement strand
TGGAGATCTCGAGGACCTTGAGGCCCTTGCGGACCTGGCCCTTCTCGTCGAAGAGGTAGCCGACGCCGACGTAGCCCACGGCCCCCTCGTCCTGGATGACGCCCTCGATGATCTGGGCGTTTCCGTTCATCTCCTTCATGTCGGCCGAATAATTCTTGTTGCCGAGGACGAACTCCTGCATGAAGACGTAGGTGCCGGAATTGGACTGCCGGCCGTATAGGGAGACGGGCTTGGCGAATTCGCCGACAGCCTTCCAATTCTTGATCTCGCCGCGGTAGAGGGCCCCGACCTGGGCCACGGTCAGCCGGGCGATGGGGTTCTTCTCGTTGACGATGATGCTCAGGCCGTCGACGGCGATGACGAAGGGACGGGCCACGACGCCCTTGTCCCAGGCCTGGTCGATCTCCTTGGGCTTCCATTCGCGGGAGCTGTTGGCGATGTCGCAAGTCTGGTTGATGAGGCCGGTGATGCCCGTGCCGGAGCCGCCGCCGAGGACGGCGATGGCGGCGCCGGGGTTCTTGCCCATGTACTCCTCGGCCAGGATCTGGACGAGGTTGACCATGGTGTCGGAGCCCTTGATCTGGAGCATCTTGGCGCCCATGAGCAGGCCGCCGAGAAGGGCCAGGGTGAGGAGGGCGATGACGGTGATCTTTTTCATGTTGTCTCTCCTTGGATATCGATCGTTGGAACGCGCCTCAGAAGGACAGGAAGAACGTCAGGTTGAACGAGACGTCGGTGTTCTTCGTGGCGCTGGCCAGGTAGCGGGTGCCGTCCGTGTAGTTGTAAAACCAGACGTTCGGCTGGATCTTCCAGCTGGGATGGAAGGGGGTCCAGTCGAAGCCGGCGATGACCAGGCTCATGTCGAGGTCCCGGTCGAGGCCGTTCGGCATGTAGTCGTCGTAACGGGCGAAAAGGGCGAACTTGTCTGGCTTGATCGCATAGCGGCCGAACACGGAGAAGCCGCCGACGTCGTACTTTTCTCCGGCCGTTTGGTAGAGGTCGTTCTTGAAGACGAACCATTCGGCGCCGAGGGTCAGGTTCTTGACCATCTCGAAGAAGGCGTCGACCTTATAGATGGACTGGACGGGCGCGGTCTCGTCCGGGAGGGAGGCCACGGGCAGCTTCCGTTCGTAGTCGAAGTAGCCGACGATGGAGAGGCCGGCGATCGGGGTGATCTGCGCCTGGAGCTCGATCTCCTTGAACTGGTCCGTCTCCTCTTTGCTGTAATGGGCGCCGTTATAGACGCCCGCGGCGACGCGGAAGAACTTGGCGAAAGAATACTTCATCGTGACGCCCAAGTCGGCGCTCGACGTCAGGATGTCCTTCTTGGTGATATCCCGGTAGCCGTCGAGCAGGGTCTTGGCGACGCTGCGGTAGCCCCAACGCTCCTCGGCCGGCTTGAAGGTCAGGGTCTCGATCATGCCGACGTTGAGGATCATCTTCGGAACGAGGAAGTTCGAGTACTCGAGGTAGAGGTGCTTCAGGAAGGGCCGCAGCTTGCCGTCCGTGCTCGTGGTGACGCCGGTCACGGGAGAGCCCGTCAGGGTGACGCCGGTGACGTTGGAGGTGTTGTCGGCGTCGATGCGGAAGCGGAACTTGAGGTTGTCGTTGATCTTGTTCTCGTAGGTGAAGTAGGCCCGCCGGAAGACGAACGCGTTGCTCTTGTAGGCGGAGGTCGGGGACGTCGGCTTGAAGGTCACAGGGCCGTCGTTCGTCAGGAAGGCGCGGTAGTCGAAATAGACCGTGGCGGAAAAGGTCTGAGGAGGCGGGGTGGTCGTCTGGGCCATCAGGCTCATGAGGCTGACCATGGGCAGCATCAACAGGCCCAGGACGAGGTCGGCCGCTTTTCTGATCACTTTGCGCATACTCTAACTCCTTATATAAGTTTGGTACGCGCTCATGATAGGGGGCCCGGGTTAAGGATTGATTAATTCCGGGACAATTCTCCGTTAATTCGAGGCTTTGCGGCGGCCCCCCGCGGGGGCGCGGCGCCAAGGAGCCGGCCCGAAGGCCGCCTTCGCCAGGTAGCCCGGAAAGCCCGGGTTGTGATATAGTGTTCCTTCGAAATCCGCAAGGAGAGCTCCCATGCCGACCATCGAATACCAGGGCCGCGGACTCGAGCTGAACGAAGAGGGTTTCCTGGCCCACCCCGAGGAGTGGACCGAGGAGATCGCTCTGATCCTGGCCAAGGACCAGGAGAACCTCGACACCCTCACGCCCGACCACTGGGCGGTGATCCGCTTCATCCGCGGCTATTATGAGGAGAAGAAGCTGGCCCCGATGGTCCGGGCCATCTGCAAGACGACGAACCTCCAGCTCCGCCGGATCTACGATCTCTTTCCCTCGGGTCCCGCCAAGGGCGCCTGCAAGCTGGCCGGCCTGCCCAAGCCCGACGGCTGCGTCTGATCGGCCATGACGGTCATCGGCTTCCTCCGCGCTCTCACCCTGGCCGCGGCCGCGGCCAGCCTCGGCGTCCTGATGCTGATGTCCGTCCGGACCTTCTCGTTCGGCCGTCGCGAATACCTCTCCGAACCCCGGGGCTACGGAGGCAGGGGGCTGATCTACGCTTTCGGCCGCGGGATGCTCGACAAGGAGAGCGTCTCGCGTCATAAGCCGACGATGGCCGGCGGGGCGATCTATCACATGGCCATATTCGCCGGACTGGCCTACGTCCTCTGGACGGCTCTCCCCCTCCGGATCTCCCCTCCCCTGTGGGCGTTCCGGCCGCTGCTTCTTGTCGGAGCCGTCGTGGGCTTGAGCCTGTTCGTCAAGAGGACCGTCAAACCCCACTTGAGGCGTCTCAGCTGTCCGGACGATTTCTTCGCCAACCTGTTCGTCGACGGCTTTCTCTTGCTAGCCCTTTGGCACACGTTCATCCCCGCCCTCGAGCCCGTCCTCCTGGGCTTCTCGGTCCTGCTCTTCGTCTACATCCCGCTGGGCAAGATCCGCCATTGTTTCTTCTTCTTCTACACCCGCATCGTCTTCGGCCTGCACTTCGGCCGTCGGGGCGCACTGCCGGGCTCCGGCCGCGAGGCTTGACCATGGAGAACCTGACCTCGAAACGAGACCCCTACGAGGAGAAGCTCGACAACCTGACGGACGCGGACATCGCCAAGATCCTGGCCGAATTGCGCCGGCGCCTGAAAGCCCCCGAGATCGCCGCGGCCCACACCTGCATCAGATGCGGGCTGTGCGCCGATGCCTGCCACTACTACCTGACCAACGGCGAGCTCGAGGACCTGCCGGCCTACAAGCTGAACCTGATCCTGGGGGTCATCAAGTCCCATTTCACGCCGGTCGGCCGCCTGGCCGGGGGGTGGGTCGGAGGGAAAAAGCTCGACAAGGCTCTCGTCCGGGAATGGGTCGACGCTCTTTTCGGCCGCTGCTCCGGCTGCGGGCGATGCACGGTCAACTGCACGTCCGGCATCAATATCCACGGCCTCATCCGGGCCGCCCGCGGCGCTCTGGCCGCCGCCGGGCTCGTCCCGCCCGAGCTCCAATCCACGGTCCTGATGGCCGTCGAGCGGGGGAACAACATGGGCATCCCCCGCGACGAGTGGCTGGAAACCCTCGCCTGGATCGAAGAGGAGCTCCAGGCCGAAACAGGCGATCCCGGGGCCCGCATCCCCGTCGACGCGAAGGGCGCCCGCCTGCTCTACACCGTCAACCCCCGCGAACCCAAGTTCTTCCCTCTCTCGCTCCTCGCCGCGGCCAAGCTGTTCTACGCGGCGGGCGAGAGCTGGACCTTTTCCTCCGACCATTATGACGTCACGAACTACGGCCTCTACTCGGGCGACGACGCGCACGCCGGACTCCTGTCCGAACGGCTGGCCAAGGCCAGGGAGGACCTCGGGGCCGAGAGCCTCGTCCTGGGCGAGTGCGGGCACGGCTTCGCCTCGACCCGCTGGGAAGCGCCGCAGTGGCTGAACAAGCGCTTCCCGTTCCCGGTCCGGAGCATCCTCGAAGTGGCGGCCGGATACCTCCGGGCGGGCCGGATCCGGCTCGACCCGTCGAAGAATACGAAGCCGCTCACCCTCCACGATCCCTGCAATCTCGTCCGCCTGGGCGGCGTCGTCGAGGAGCAGCGCTATTTGCTGAAGAACGCCGTGACGGACTTTCGCGAGATGACGCCCAACCGGCAGAAGAACTATTGCTGCGGCGGCGGCGGCGGCCAGCTCTCGATGACCCGCTACGCCAAGCGTCGCCTGGCCGCGGGCCGGATCAAGGCCGAACAGATCAAGGAAACGGAAGCCCGGATCGTGGTCGCCCCCTGCCATAACTGCATCGACCAGCTGACCGAGCTCAGCCGGGAATACAAGCTGGAGACCGAGGTCAAGACGGTCATCGAGATCGTGGCCGACGCCCTGGTCCTGCCGCAGAAGCCCATCGCGTCGCTCCTTTGAAATAGCCGGATAAGGGCCTCCGCACAGCGGCGAAGGGATGGGGGAAAAAGTGGCTCCTCGGGCAGGACTCGAACCTGCAACCTAGTGGTTACAAGTGCCCCAAAATTTCTTCTGGGCTTGGACTATCTCTTCACCCGTCCCGAATTAGGGCTGAGGGTGCCGGGCGCTTCCCGCGGCCACGGGCCGCGGTACGAGCGATGCTCTAGTCTCTGCACCTTCCTCATCCCGCCGGGATGAGGCTTGGCTCAGGATTACCTTTCTCCGCTTCCGCGAAGGGAAGGCTTCCCTGAATTCACCCGGTTTTTCAACCACGATCTCTCGTGGAAGCTGCGATAACACAGCCACCCGCTCTGCCGATTGAGCTACCGAGGAGCAGGCTGGCGCAATATAGCACGGGAATCATAAAAAATCAAGGTTGATAAGGCCACCAGGTTTACTAGGTTCAGTCGGGCGTTAAGACAGATAGCGAGCTCAGGCCCGAGTGGATTTCCCTGTGGCAGTTTGCACATAAAAGAACGCACTTGGATACTTCTGTTTTGACCCGGGCCCAACTCCTGGAGTGCCCCTTGTTGGAAATCGAAAAGTCCTTCCTTCCCTCTTGGAGATGATGGAACTCGAGAGCTTCCGGACATCTCTCATAACCGCATATCCTGCATTTGCCGCCGGCAAGTTCTACGGCCATCTGCCTGATCTTTTTGCGCCTCTTCTGAACGGCAGAGATCAGATAGGACCGCCTGTCGGTATAACGTCTTTTATCCGCCATCATCCCCCCGAAGAACGCCCATAGCCTTTGAGACTGCGGTAATTTCAGAACCGGTAGCTGGCCTGCTTGGCCATCTTGCGGTAGTCGTCGCCGGCGATCTCGACGACCTTGCACATCTCGTAGATGCGCGAGCGGAGCCGGACCCCGATGCGGTCGATGAGCGTGTCCCCGCCCTTCTTGTAGAAGGAGTCCCGCTTGTCCTCCTCCTCGTCGACATCCGGATAGTTGGTCGTGAAGAGGGTCATCTTCTTGTGGTTGTAGCGGTGGTTGATGATGTAGAAGACCGTCTCCTCGACCCAGGCGGTCGTCCGCTTGGCCCCCAGCTCGTCGAGGACGAGGACCTCGGACGAGAAGACCGGGGACAGGACGTCGCTTTCCGAGAGGGTCGATTCCGGGGTGAAGGTGCTCTGGATCTCCCGGATGAGGTCGCGGAAGTCATAAAAGACGCAGGACGCGTCCTTGGTCCGGATGAGCTCCTGGATGATGGCCACGGCCA
>JBFYNT010000027.1:0-5844 GCA_041304225.1 Candidatus Aminicenantota bacterium | reverse complement strand
GCGTTGACGGCCGGCGGGTACTGTCCGTAGATGGCCGCGGTCATGCCGTCGGCATAGGTCTTGTTCCCGTAGCAATCGAGGACCTGGACCTCGTAGAGGTCCATGAAGAAGACGCCGCTGTTGCCGCGGTCCTGGTCGGTCCCTTTGGCCGGGGACGGGGCCATCCATTCGACGTGGAGCTGACAGTCGCCGAAGCCCGCGACGGTGCGGATGCCGCCCGTTTTGGGCACGATCTCCATATAGCCGTTCTCGACCTTCCAGCGGGCCGGCTGGCCCTTGGCGTCCGTCCAGCGGCCGAGGTCCTTGCCGTCGAAGAGGACGACGGCGTCGGCCGGCGCCGGGACGGGCGGCCCGGCGGGACCCGGCGCCACGACGGTCGGCTGGGGCCGGTTCCTGTCGTGGACGGACCAGCCAAGGTCCTGGGCCGCCGCCGCGATGCCGGCGGAGAGGATGAGAGCCGCGGCGATGGCCAGCGGCAGGAGTCGATCGTTCTTCCTCGCGTTCATAGGGGTCCTCCGTTAAGAAAAGGGACGATCCCCGAAGGGACCGTCCCCCTGGGGTCCATCACTCGTCAGAGGCTCCAGCCGGGCCGGTACGGGAAGTGCAGGAGCTCGTTGGCTTCGGGGAGGTTCGTGAACTCCATCTTCTCGGCGTTCCAGAGGAGCTTCATGTTCTTGTCCTTGAGGCGGACGGCGACGTTGGCCAAGAGCATGGCTTCGGTCAGCGGCCCGGAATAGGAGAAATCGGTCGTCGACTTCGTCCCGTTCTTGATGGCCTCGAACCACTCCTCGCGGATGCCCTTCGACCGGGGCATGGTCTTCTCCGGCCGTTTGTAGTCCTGCATCCGGGTCTCGGGAACGAGCCGCGGGTTCTCGCCGTACGTGCCGCACATGAGCAGGCCCTTGTCGCCGCGGAAGAAGCACCCGCCCCCGTCGTCGCCGACCATGCGTCCCGGCTCGAGCTCGGCCGGACGGGGCGGCATCAGGCCGCCGTCCCACCAGGTCAGCTTCACGGGGCCCCTCGAACCGTTGGCGGGGAACTCGTAGGTCACGACCTCGGCCGCGGGCGCGTAGTCTTTCGAGAAAACCGTCGAGGAGGCCTCGACGCTCAGCGGGGCTTTGAGGTCCAGGGCCCAGAAGGGCTGGTCCATGATGTGGGCGCCCATGTCCCCGAGGGCGCCGGTGCCGAAGTCCCAGAGGCCGCGCCACTTGAAGGGATGGTAGGCGGGATGGTAGGGCCGGAACGGGGCCGGACCGAGCCAGACGTCCCAGTCGAGCGTCGACGGCGTCGAGGGGATCTCCTTGGGCGCGTCGATCTCCCCCTGGGGCCAGATCGGGCGGTTGGTCCAGCAGTGGACCTCGAAGACGTTGCCGATGGCGCCGTCCTTGATCCATTCGCAGACCAGCCGGGCGCCTTCGCCGGCATGGCCCTGGTTGCCCATCTGGCTGACGACATTGGCGTCCTTGACCGCCTGGGCCAGCGTCCGGGCCTCCTTGATCGTGTGGGTCAGGGGCTTCTGGACGTAGACGTGCTTGCCCAGTTTGATGGCGGCCATGGCGATGACGGCGTGGCTGTGGTCGGGGACCGACACGGTGATGGCGTCGATGCCCTTTTCCTTCTCGAGCATGCGGCGGAAGTCGCGGTACTTGGCCGCCTTGTCGTACATGGCCTTCTCGTTGGCCTCGAGGTCGTCGCGGCGAAGGAGCTTGGCCACGCTCTCGTCGTCGACGTCGCAGAGGGCGACGATGTTCTGAGAGCGGCAGCCCCGGGTGTCCGCGGAGCCCATGCCGCCGACGCCGACGCAGGCGATGTTGAGAGTGTCGCTCGGCGCCTTCTTGGCGCCTTTCTTCTGGGTCGCCCCGACGACGTGGCGGGGGACGACCATGAGCCCGGCGGCGGCCGTCGAGGCCGCGCCGAGGAACTTCCGCCGGCTCCAGGTCGGATCGGCGGGCGCGGGGGCTTTGGTCGTGTCGTCCATGGTTAGACCTTCCTTATCGGAGAGTGGGAATGATTGGCGGGGCTTGAGAGCAGATGCGGGAGCGGGTCCCGTCGGGGAGTTTCGGCGTTCGTCCACATGGGATGGCGGCTCGCGGCCAAATGGGCTTATAACATAAAGGCGAGACGACGGTCAAACGAAGGGGGCGGTGACGCGCGCCGGGACGGTGCGGGACGGTTCGATAGGGAACGGGCCGGAGAGAAGATGGGGGGAGGGCTCGCGCCCTCCCCCCGGGAATGCGTTCCGGGACCGGCTTACCAGCCGAAGCTCAGGGCGAACATCGGGACGAGGATGTTCATCTTGTACAGGCCGGGCAGGTTGTCGCCGGACGGGGCGACGGTCCGGTCCTTGCCCATGAGGTATTCCAGGGCCAGGTCGATCTTGAGGTTGCCGCTCTTGAAGCCGAAGCCGCCGGTGATGCTGTCGAAGGTGAAGCTCGGCACCAGGACGTTCAGCGTGGTGTCCGGAGCGGGGGCGGGGTCGTGATAGTAGCCGCCGCGGATGGCGATCGAGCCCAGGTCGTACTCGGCGCCGAACCGGAGCTGGGTCTTGTTGCACCAATTGAGGACCAGGGCGGCGTCTTCGCCCAGGGCGGCATCCCAGGAGGGATCCGCGAACGTGACCGCGATCTCCTGGAGCTTCGACCAGTTGGTGTAATGGGCGTCGAAGGTCAGGGTCAGCTTGTCCATGGGCTTGACGGCGACGCCGCCGGCCAGCCACATCGGGCTGACGACGCTCATGTCGGTGTCGGATTCGTTCTCGAGGCCGACGAGGTTGATGTTCTCGATCTCGGTCGTGCCGGACAGCTTAATTTTGGCCTGGGTCCGGTAGGTGGCGCCGAAGCTGATCCAGTCGGCCGGCTTGACCAGGATGCCGAAGGTGGCCCCGAAGCCCCAGCCCTTGACGTTCAGGGTCTGCTGGCCGAAGTTGACGAGCAAAGGCGCGGCGACGGCCCCGGGCGGAGGAGCGATCGGCGTGAGGGCCATATAGGTCCCCCACTGGTCGGTCTGGAAGAAGCCGTAATTGATATTAAAGGTCGCGCCGAGGTAGATCATGTCGCTGAGCTTGACCGCGATCGAAGGGGCCAGGGTGATGGAGCCGATGAAGCTCTCCCACGTCGTGGGTTCGAGCGTGGGCGTGAAGGCGGCCGGCGGATAGGGCGAGACGAGCGCGGCCTCGAGGCCCGTGTTGTCCCAAGCCGCGCCGAGGCCGGACAGGGTGTAGGCGCCGACGCCGACGACGATGTTCTCGCCGATCGGCGTGAAGAAGCCGAGCAGGCCGGCCGGGTACATCTTGGACTTGGTGTTCATGGTGTACTCGCCCAGCGTGTAGCTGGCCTTGGGCATAAGGATGTCGCCGGTCAGGCCAAAGGTCGGCTGCTTGAGCAGGGCCAGCCCGGCCGGGTTCCAATACACGGCCGTGTAGTCATTGGCCAAGCCGACGAAGGCTCCGCCCATGGCCGCGGCCCGGGCGCCGAAGCCGTTCAGGTTCAGGCCGTTGGCGAAGAGGCCCGTCGTGAGGACGGCCGCCAAGGCCAGGGTCATAGAGAGTCGGACGATCTTTTTCATTCTTCCTCCTATTCTGTGGTGCCGGGGATTTTACAATATCTGGCAAGGAAAATCCATAGGCCCATCGGAAACGCTGATATATTGTTCAATATCAACGTTTTAGACAATATAAAGAACATTGTCCGCAAAAAAAAAGGCCGGGACCGTGTCCCCTCAAGGGTGACGCGGCCCCGGCCTGGTCGATCCGGATTCAGATCTTCGTCCGGCCTTCTTCGGTCGTCCGGAACAGGCCTCCGGATTCGGCGACAAAGCCGGCCGCCTGGAGCTCGCGCAGGCTGGCCCGGACGCGGAAGAGCGGAGCGCCGGTCTTGGCGGCGATGGCCTCCGGTCCGAGCGGGCTGGCGAGGCTCTGGAGAAGGGCCTTGGCCGTCGGAGTGATGGTGCCGTCGGCGTTGACGCAGGCCATGTCAAGCCCTCACTTCAGGTCCTTCTTGCAGAAGTACCAGTCCTTACACTCGGCGGCCTTGTCCTTGACCCGCTCTTCGGCGGCTTCCTGGGTCTTGGGCGGCGGGATGATGACCTTGTCGCCGGGGCGCCAGTTGGCGGGCGTCGCCACGCCGTGTTGGTCGGTCGTCTGGAGGGCCTGGAGAAGCCGCAGGATCTCGTCCATGTTCCGGCCCGTCGAGAGCGGGTAGTAGATGATGGCCCGGACGATCTGTTTGTCGTCGATGACGAAGACGGCCCGCGAGGTCTCGGTCTTGCTCTCGCCCGGCATGATCATGCCATAGAGGGAGGCGACTTCTTTGTTGAGGTCGGCGATGATCGGGAAGGTGAGCTTCCTGCCGAACTTCTCCTCGACGTTCCGGGCCCAGGCGATGTGCGAATAGACGCTGTCGATGCTCAGGCCCATGAGCTCGACGTTCATCGCCCGGAGCTTGGGGTGGATCTCGGCGAAGCCGATGAACTCCGTCGTGCAGACCGGGGTGAAGTCGGCCGGGTGCGAGAAGAGGACCAGCCAGCTTCCCTTGAAATCCTCGAGCTTGATGACGCCGTGGGTCGTCACCGCTTCGAACTGTGGCGCGGGCGAGCCTATCCTCGGCATCCCGACCGGAGGGGAGGTGGTGTTGTCCATCAAGACATCTCCTTTTGGATTGATTTTTTCGCCTTTGTTAGGCAATCGGGACAGGTCCCGTAGAAACCGACGTGGCTATGAAGCACGTGAAAGCCCTTGGCCTCGGCGGGCGCCAGGACGAGCTCGAAATCCTTCTTGACGTCGACGATCGACCGGCATTCGAGGCAGACGAGGTGGTGGTGGGGCTCGGACTCGGGATCGAAGCGGCCTTTGCCGCACCCCACGGCCAACTCATGGATCCGGCCGTCTTTTTGGAGGCTTCGGAGCGTGTTGTAGACGGTCGAGAGGGACATCGTGGGAAAGCGCTTGCGGAGGGCCTGGTGGATCTCCTCGGCGCAGGGATGGCCCTTGTGGCCCGCAAGATAAGCGGCGATGGCTGTCTTCTGAGGTGTACGCCTTGTCGCCGGCCTTCTTGCGCCCCCGTCATTCTTACTGTTCATAATTATTATTTATTAATAATTATTATTAATAATAAAAAGGGCCTTGTCAAGTCTTTTTTTTACATTTATTCGCCGGGACGTTATGATGCCCGCATGAATATTTTCACCCCTTCCGAAGTGGCCCCGATCCTCAGACTGTTCCTGAAGCACCCCCGAGAGGCTTGGCGGGACCAGGAGAACGTCCGAAGGCAATGGCGGGCCTTGCGCTACACGGAGGAGCCGGACTTCGCCAGGGCTTGCGACGAGTACGACGCTTTCGCCGGCATCCTGGGGCGGTTCGTCCCAGACGTCCGTTTCCTGCCCGCCGCCGACGGTACGGGGCTCGACTCGATCTACGTCCGTGACGCCGCCCTCATAGCGCCCCAAGGCCTCGTCCTCGGCCGGATGGGCAAGGCTCTCCGCGCGGGCGAACCGGGCGCGGTCAGGCCGTTCCTCGGCCAGGCCGGTTGGCCGGTCGCCGGTGAGATATGGGAGCCCGGGACCATCGAAGGCGGCGACTTCGTCTGGCTCGACGCGCGGACCGCGGCCATCGGCCACGGCTACCGGACCAACGGAGAGGGCATCCGGCAGTTCCGCGAACTCGTCGCGGTCGACGGGTGCGAGGTCGTCGAGGTCCCCCTCCCCCATTGGGACGGTCCCGGCGATGTCCTCCACCTGATGTCCATGCTCAGCCCGGTCGACGAGAGAAAGCTCCTGGTCTATTCCCGGCTCCTCCCCGTCCCCTTCCGCAAGCGACTCCTGGACATGGGCTTCGAGCTTCTCGAGGTC
>JBFYNT010000026.1:0-3020 GCA_041304225.1 Candidatus Aminicenantota bacterium | reverse complement strand
GTTCATTCGTAGATCCCCTCGACGTCGATGAGGTCCTCGAAGGTGTCCTCCCCTCTCTTCCCGACGAGGCCGATGACGTAGTACTCCTTGCTCATGTGGTCGTAGCGGTATTCCTTGATGAGACGGAAGTTCTCGATCTTGCCGCTCGAGGAGACATGGGTGCGGGTCCCGGTGCAGGGCATGGTGACCCCGCCGATGCCCAGGGTGTTGTCGCCGCAGACCGACAGGGGGACGTCCTTGGCGATGATGGCCAGGACCTTCTTTTCGAGCTCGTGGAGGTCGACGTCGGGCCGCTCCGTGAAGTTGAGGACGAAGCCCTGGCGGACGTCGGAGTGCAGGGGCGGGAACGGGATGCGGTAGTCCTGCTCGAGGACCATGCAGGTGATGTCCTCGGCCGAGTGGGCCATCAGCCGGTACTTGATGGTCTTGTCGACGATCGTCTTGATGGCTTGGGGGAAGGGCCCGAAGACCGTCGGCCGGGCGACGATGATCTCCTCGCCGATGCCGATGAGGACCTGGGCGTTGTGGCCGAGGGCTTCGTAGAGCAGGTCGAAGTGCTCGACGACGACCCGGCGGCCGTGCGAGATGGCCTTGAGGATGGCTTCGGCCAGCTCGTACTTCTGGTGGAAGGCCAGCTCGTAGCGGGCGTCGACGTGGAAGGTGTGGCCGGAGAAGGGATCGGCCGGATCGAAGTCGTAGAGCGGCGTCGGCCGGACGTTGATGCCCTCGTCGTCGTTGGTCAGCTCGAGGCCGGGAAAGAGCCCCTTGATCAGGGTCGACTTGCCCGAGCCCTCGGCGCCCAGGATGCCGATGAGCAGATCGGTCGGCGTGAGGTACTTCTGGGCCAGCTCGGCCGCGACCATGTACAGCCGGTTGCTGCCGCGGGGGGCGTAGTAGGTCGCGTAGAGGAGCGTCTCGCGGTGGACGGTGCCTTGGCCGAGCTTCATCATGGGGCGGACTCCTCAGTAGGTCAGGCTCAGGAGCGGCGCGTGCTGCTGGGCGCCGTAGATGTCGGTCTCGCCGGCGTCGCCCGAGGGGATGGGCCGGCGCATGGTGATCTTGAGAGCGTTGCTGGGCTCGAAGTAGACGATCTTCAGGATGTCCCCGACCGGCCGCTTGTAGAGCGCGGCGATCTTCCTCTTGGTGACGACGTTCCGGCGGCGGAAGAGCTCGAAATGGGCCCGGTCCTTGAACAGGATGTCGAGCGTCAGCTCGTAGGGCCCGGAGTTCTTGGACCGGACGACCTTGGCGGCGCTGAGGATGCTGCGCTTCATTTCGACTCCTTTCCGCCCCGGAACACGACCGTCCGGGCCGGGAAATCGTCCGGCCGGGCGACCGGCATCAGGTGATAGACCGAGAACTCGAAGACCTCGCCCATTTTGGCATCGGAGGGGGAGAAAGGCAAGGCCAGGTTGCCGGCCGTGGAGATGCGGCCGGGATAGCCGTAGTGGAGCAGGGTCGAGCGGGTCAAGCCGCAGACCGAGTCGGCCGCGGCCTGGGTCGGCCCGACGGCCTCGATGACGATGCCGAGCTCGTGGCCGCGGACCTTCTTCTCCGGCTCCAGGGCGCCCATGACGCCGTCCTTGCCGTAGACGTGGAAGAATACGCGGCCCTCGACCTTCTCGGCCTTGAGGATGTCCTTGACCTGGGACTCGACTCCGGCCAGGATGCCGTCGATCTCGCGGATCATGATGGGGTCGCGTGTCCCGGCCACGGCGATGGTGCGGTAACCGACCCGGCGGACCCCCTCGAGCTTGACCCAGTAGCGCTCGGTCTCGACGTGGCGGCTGCCGCGGACCTCGACCTTGCCGCCCGGGAGCTCCGTGAAGGAGCAGGCGGTGAGGTCCAGCTCGCCGCCGGGGCCCGGCAGATGGTAGGGATCGGTCTTCTCGTAGAGGGTGTGGGCGGCCGTCGAGACCTTGGTGAAGCGCCGGGCCGGATTGAGCGACTCGAGGACGAACGAGTCTTCGCGCAGCGTGCCGAAGGCGCAGTCGGCCCCGGAGCCCGGCGTCGCGGCGATGGCCGCGCACTCCAGGATCTTACCCATGTGGATGGCCAGGCCGGGGTCGAAGCCGAGGGCGATCGGCAGAGAGGCGAAGACGGCCGGGTCGTAGCACCGGCCGGCCAGGACGACCTGACAGCCCTCGGCCAGGGCCTTCTGGATGGGTTCAACGCCCATCTGGCAGACGACGTTGACCGACTCGTCGAGGACGGCCTCGGTGAGCGGCGGGACGTAGGTCAGCGGGACGATCTCCCCCTTGCGGAGGTGCTTCCGGACGCGGGCCTTGGGGATGTCGGCGTAGATGACGCCCATCTTGAAGCTCAGCTTCTCCTCGCGGGCGATCTCGCGGACGATCCCCTCGCACCAGTCGACGTGGGGCCGCGCGCCGCTGCCGCCGGCCGTGCCGACGACGACGGGGATGCCGCGCTTGACGCCGGCCGTCAGCATGAAGCGAAGGTCGCGCTTGACCGCCGAGCGGTCGGTGAAGGACTTCCCCGCTCCCAGGTAGTAGGGGCCGGGGTCGGTCGAGCCGGCGTCGACGCCGATGAGGTGGGGCTTCTTCGCCAAGCCCGCGCGGAACGACGCCTCCGGGAAGCCGTACCCCAGGATGGCCGTCGTCGACAGGACACGGAACTCTTTCATGCGGGGCGCCATATCAGGCCTCCTTCCCGTTCCCGGCCCGAAGGACGGCCAGGACGCGTTCCATCTCGTTGCGGACGATCATGAATCCCTCGTCGAAACCCATGCCCGGCTTGGCCAGAAGGCGCTCGGCCCGGGCGGCCACGGCGGCGTGGACGCAGGCCTTGGCCGAGACCTCGGTCTCGTTGCAGGTGCCGCCCTGGTAGGCTTCCATGCCGTGTTGGCGGCAGTGGAGAACGGCTTCGATCGTGTTCTGGATGCCGCCGAGGTCGGGCGTCTTGATCTGGACCTGGTCGCAGGACTGGGCGTCGGTGAAATCGACGACGTCCTCGTAGGTGTTGCACCACTCGTCGGCCACGATCTTGACCTTGGAGCCCTT
>JBFYNT010000025.1:0-6848 GCA_041304225.1 Candidatus Aminicenantota bacterium | reverse complement strand
CGGACCTGGCGCGATTTCCACGACGGCATCCCCTGTGTCCAGTTCTACAACGTCTCCTACGACTTTTCGACGCCGTTCTGGGTCTACGGCTCCGTCCAGGACCAGGGCACCTACCGCGGCCTCATCCCGCTCCTGAAGCCAACCACGGGCGCCCCGGCCGGCCGGCGGCGCATGGGCCTGGCCCAGCCCAAATGGGAGACCGCCCCGGGCGGCGAGGGGACGCTCATCGGCGTCGACCCGGCCGACCCCAACACCGTGTACTCGTCGTCTTTCTACGGCCGGCTCGAACGCTCCGAGTTCAAGGACGGCCTGTGGACGAGCAAGGAGATCTTCCCGAAGGCGGCCGAGGGCGAGCCGGCCTACCGCGGCCAGTGGCTGGCGGCGACCATGCTCTCGCCCCACAATCCCCACATCGTCTACCACGGCTTCCAGTATCTCTTCCGGTCCATGAACAAGGGCGAGACCTGGGAGAAGATCAGCCCCGACCTGACCTACAACAATCCCGCCGAGCAGGGCCAGTGGCCCTACGCCATCCCCTTCGCCTCGATCACCGCGGTCGACGAATCGCCGTTCAAGTTCGGGCTCCTCTACGCCGGCACGGACGACGGCCGGGTCTGGGTGACCAAGACGAGCGGCGAGGCCTGGACGGAGATCACGGCCGGCCTGCCCTTCAACAAGCACGTCTGGAAGGTCGTCGCGTCGAAGTACGATCCGGCCACCGTCTACGTGACGCTCGTCGGCCGCCACGACGACGACTTCAATCCCTACATCTACAAGTCCGTCGACTACGGCAAGACCTGGGTCTCGATCGCCGGCAACATGCCCGGCGGCCCGGTCAACGTCGTCCGCGAGGACCCCAAGTTCAAGGACATCCTCTACGCGGGGACGGACACGGGCGTCTACGTCTCGCGGGACGGCGGCAAGACCTGGAACGTCCTCGGCGGCAACCTGCCGACGAGCTACGTCTGGGACATCGCCATCCACCCGAGGGACAACGCCCTGATCATCGCCACGAACGGCCGGGGGATGTGGATCATCGACGACCTGGGGCCGGTGCAGAACGCGGCGAAGTGAGCGCGCGTCATCGCGCTAGCGCGAGGTCGGCGGCCAGGCTGCCGGTGAGAAGCGCCGTGGGCACGCCGCCCAGGAAGAGCTCGGTCGCCGCGTAGGCGCCGACGGCCAAGAGGCCGGGGACGGGCGTCCGCACGAGGAACCTGTCCGTGAAGGCGGCGGACGTCCGGGCCTCCCAGCCCCAGCCGGCGATGGAGCCCTCGAAGCGCCCGCCCCAGTCGCGGTAGGTCAGCGGCGTCGCCGCTTCCCTGACCTCGACGGCGCCCGCCAGGCCCGGCAGGACGCGCTCGGCCGTCCGGACGAGCTTCCCGGCCAACCGCGCCTTCAGCGCGGCGTAGCCGTCCCGCCTCTTCCTCTCCGCCAGCCGCCACGGCGCGAAGTATCCGTAAGGGAGATCCGTCCGGAGGACGAGGGCCGCCCGGCCCGCGGGGGCGAGGGCCGGGACCATTCGCGACCAGAAGCAGATCTCGATCTCCCGGCTTTCGAAATCCTCGGGGCCGCCTTCCGCCTCCCCGGCGGCATGCCGGTAGAAGAGATGGTCGGAAGCCAGGGCCGAGAGGTCGACCGCTTCGGGCCTGAGGCCGAGATAGACGCAGAGCTCGGAGCCGGTGTAAGGGACGGCCCGCAGAGCGTCGAGGTCGAGGCCGGCGAACCCGCCAATATCGGCCGGATCGAGGAGCTCGAAGAAGATCGTCTTGTAGTCGGCGTTCGAGACGACCAGGCCCGCCTCGACCGTCTCGCCCCGGGCCGTGACGACGCCCGCCGCGCGGCCGCCCCGGACGATGATCCGGCGCACGGCGGTCCCGAGCCGCAGCTCGCCTCCCGCGGCGAGCAGGCGCACGCGGAGAAGGTCGGCCAGGACGTGGACGCCCCGCTCCGGGACCCAGATCCCCTCCTCCGCCATGGCGTTCCACATCAGGGCCAGGTTGAGCATGGACATCGATGGCGGTCCCGAGCCCATCGAGCCGAGGAGGTTCCTGAGGGGGACGTCGGCCACGAGGCCGTCGAGGACGGAGGCGGCCGGCGTGCGGGCCAGCGCCTCGACGGCCGGGTCGGGACGCCCGGGGTCCGCGCCCTTGGCGAGGGCGATCGCCGCCCGCAGCTTCTCGAAGAACCGGGCCAGGCCGTCGCGCTCCCCGGGGCGGAGCCGGGCGAGCCCGGCCTCGAGCTCCCCGAGCGGCCGGGAAATGACGGCATCGAGGAAGGGCGTCCGGACCGCGAACGAGCTCCGGCGGAGACCGAGCGGCCCTTCGACGCCCGCCTCTGCCAGGAGCTCCCGGACCCGCCCGGGATGCGAGAAGGACAGCGGCCCCATGGGGAACGAGTAGCCGCCCCGCTCGAAGACGTAGCTCGTCCCGCCCGGCAGGGCCTTGCGCTCGAGGACGAGAATGCGCCTCCCGGCCCGGGCCAGCTTGGCCGCGGCCATGAGCCCCCCGAGCCCCGCCCCGATCACGACGACGTCGTACATCCCAAGGACATCCTAGAGCAAAGGGCCGTTCTATGAAAGCCCGGGGATGAAACGCCAGGCATGGCGGGGGCCGTCCCGCGCCGCATGAAACGGATATGAATAAAAAAATTGGAAACGTCCCCATTATGCTAAAATGCGGGCATGAGCAACGTCGTCGGCGTCATCATGGCCGGGGGCCAGGGCAGCCGGCTCTTCCCCCTCACCAAGGTCCGCAGCAAGCCCGCCGTGCCCGTGGCCGGCCGGTTCCGCCTCATCGACATCTCCATCTCCAACTGCATCCACTCGAACGTCCGCAGCATCTTCATCCTGACCCAGTTCGCCAGCGAATCGCTCCACCGCCACATCTCCACGACCTACCGCTTCGACAGCTTCCACCGCGACTTCGTCACCCTGCTCTCGGCCCAGCAGACCCTGGAGAACCGCAACTGGTACCAGGGCACGGCCGACGCCGTCCGGCAGAACCTGGACTACATCGAAGACCGCTCGGCCCTGGTCCTCATCCTCTCCGGCGACCATCTCTACCGGATGGACTACCGCAAGTTCGTCGACTTCCACCTGACCGCCGGGGCCGAGATCAGCATCGCCGTGACGCCCGTCCCGGCCGAGCGGGCCCACGAGTTCGGGGTCATGAAGGTCAACGCCAAGGGCCGCATCACGGAGTTCTGTGAGAAGCCCAAGGACCCGGCCGATATCGACCGCATGCGCGTCGAGGAGTCCGTCTTCGACCGCTTCGGGACGCCGGCCAACGGCCGCACCCACCTGGCCTCCATGGGCGTCTACCTCTTCAACCAGAACGTCCTGCGCGACCTGCTGGCCGACACCGAGCCCAAGGACTTCGGCCGGGAGGTCATCCCCCGGGCCATCGGCGGGCGCAAGGTCTGCGGCCACTTCTTCGACGGCTACTGGGAGGACATCGGGACCATCCGCAGCTTCTTCGACGCCCACATGGACCTGACCCGGCCGCTGCCGCGCTTCGACTTCTACGACGAGGACCGGCCCATCTTCACCCATCCCCGCTTCCTGCCCGGCTCGAAGATCCTGGGCGCCGACGTCGAGAACGCCATCCTCTGCGAGGGCAGCATCGTCAACCGCTCGCGGATCCGCGACGCCATCGTCGGCATCCGGACCCGCATCGGCGACGGCTGCCGGATCGAGCGGGCCGTGGTCATGGGCGCCGATTTCTACGAGTCGCGCGAGGACATCGCCCGCAACCGCGGCCGGGGCGTCCCGGACGTCGGCATCGGCCGCGACTGCGAGATCCGCGACGCCATCGTCGACAAGAACGCCCGGATCGGCCACGGCGTCCGGCTGGTCAACCGGAACGGCGCGGCCGCCGCGGCCGCGGACAACCACGTCATCGTCGACGGCCTCATCGTCGTGCCCAAGGACGCCGTCATCCCCGACGGCGCCGTCATCTGACGGCCTAGGGCGCGGTCAGGCGCAGGAACACGGATTCGAGGTCCGCCCCGGTCCGGGCCGAGCGCAGGAGCCGCCACTCCCTGAGACCGGCGTGGGCGATCGTCGCGCCCCGGCGCAAGACGACGAAGCCGTCGGCGATCCTCTCCATCTCGGCCAGCATGTGGGAGCTCAGGAGCACGGCCGCCCCGGCGTCCCGCAGCCCGCAGAGGGCCTCACGCACGCACTTGACCGCGGACGGGTCGAGCGCCGAATAGGGCTCGTCGGCGACCAGCAGGTCGGGCGCCGCCAGGAGGCCCTGGAGGAAGGCGAACTTCTTGACGTTCCCGGCCGAGTACGAGGCGGGGCGGCGGCGGAGCAGGGCCGGATCGAAGAGCAGGCTCTTGGCCGCGGCCAGCACCGAGGCCCCGAAGTCCCGGCCGTTCCCCGGGCGCCTTCCCGCCGGCGTCCGGCCGCCCAGCCCCAGGATCTCCCAACCCGAGAGTCCCGGGAAGGGAACAGGCCGGTCGGGCACATAGGCGATCCGGCCGGGGGCGACGGCCACGGCGCCCGAGTCCGGCCGGAGGAAGCCGAGGAGGCAGCGGAGCGTCGTCGTCTTGCCCGCCCCGTTCTCGCCGATGAGGACCGTGATCGTGCCCTTGCGCGTCCGGAAGCTGACGTCGCGCAAGGCCTCGACGGGGCCGAATCGCTTGGCCAGCCTGTGGACTTCGATCATCCCGTCCCTCCTCTCGATCTATTGATTATTTGCGGAGCTCGAGCCGGCGGATGAGCCGGTCGAAGACGGCGAGCGCCAGGACCAGCCCGGCGGCGACCTCCGCGGCGAAGAGCGGCTGCCGCACGTAGACGACGACGTTGGGCAGGATCGCGGTGAGCCCGGCGAAGACGATATTGGGGCCGAGCCCCGGGAAGCGTCCGGTGGCGGCATAGTCCAGGATGCCGGTCCGCGGGCCGGCCGAGACGACGAGGCCGAGGAGCACCGCCGTTTGGGCCAGCAGGATGACCAGCACATTCGAGCCCGCCCGGAGGAACCGGCTCAGCGTCCCGGCCAGGGCCACGTAATAGAGCCCGGCCAGGACGGCCAGCCCGAAGCGGACGAAGAACCGGGCCTCGAACCCGCCGGCGGCCAGGCCCCAGGCCGCGAATAACGCGAAGAGGACCGCGGCGTAGCCGGCCGCGACGGCCGCGAGTACGGCGATCTTGGCCCGCAGGAAGCCGCGGAACCGGCCCCCGGCGAAGAGCGCGTTCTCGAGCACACCGCTCTCGATGTCGGTCCGGACCGCGTCCTGGGCCGCGGCCAGGAAGACGTGGGGCAGGAGGAAGAAGAAGAGCTTGGCCGCCGTGCCGTAGGAATCGACGAGGCCGATCCCGGCCACGAAGGCCGGGAAAGCCAGGGCGGCCGCGATCGCCGGCGGCGAGCCGGCGAGCCTCCTCCGGACGATCCGCCAGGTCAGCGGGAAAAGAGCCGTGTCAGACATCTCTCGAGCTCCTCCCTTCGGTCTTCCGGGGCCCGGTAGGGGTCGTCCCGGTAGGCGATGTCGCGTCCCACGAGCAGGACCTTGAACGGCACCGTGTCCGCGTCGAACCGCCGGAATAGCGTCTTGCGCCGGTCCAGGACGACGGGCCCGGCCCAGGCGTGTTTCTCGAGAAAGACCCTCAGGTCCTCGCGAAGCCCGGAGGCGACGCCCACCACCGAAACGGGCCAGCGCCCCTTGTCCACGAGGTAGCGGGCCTCGAAGAGGTCGTCGTAGCAGGCCGCGCATTCCGTCGAGAAGAAGACCAGGAGCACAGGCCCGCCGCTGGGCGGCGCGGCTTCGTCGAGCCGGGCGCAGATGCGGACCACGGCGGGCCCCGCGTCGGCCGCGGCCATCCCCGCCGCGAGCGAGGCGGCGACGGCGACAAGCGACAGCCCGCGTCTCATCGGACGACCTCGAAGAGGGCCAGCGCGCCCTCGTCGTCGATGGCGAAGATCCGGCCGTTCCCGACGGCGAAGCGGTGGACGGGGCGGGGCAGGTCGACGGTCGCCCGCAGCCGGCCGGTCCCGTCGACGACGGACAGCCGGCGGCCCGGCCCGAGGTCCCGGCCGTCGACCGGCTCGGGCGCGGCGAGGTAGAGCAGGCCGCGCTCCCGGGCCGCGGCCCAGCAAAATCCGAGCAGGCGCTTGACCGGGCCCGCGAAGGGCATGTCCATGGGCACGAAGGCGTGTCGCCCGTCGACCGCGACCTGGCCGAGGAGCGCGCCCCGGCCGTCGAATCGCGTCAGCCGCCGGTCGCCGTTCCTTCTCACGACCACGAAATCCCCCTCCTCCCCCGGGCAGACCAGGATCATGTTGCGGAAAGCGTCGTAGACGGGATCGGAGGAGGCCGCGGCCTCGAGCCCCTGCCAGCGGAGGAGTCCGTCGGCGCCATAGATGCGGAGGAGCGTTTCGCCCGGCCGCTTGCCCGTCGGGTTGGCCGTGACGAGGAGCGTCCCCTCGCCGAGCGCGTAGACCTTGTCGGGAGCGGCGTCGATCGGGAAGCCGCCGCGGCTCACGCCCTCCCGGTCGAAGACCTGGATGCGGCGGTTGAGCTTGTCCGCGACGTAGACAAGTCCCGACGCGACTGCGATCCCCGAAGGGAACGACAGCTCGCCCGGACCGCGGCCCTTGCGTCCGAAGGCCTTCAGGAACCTCCCGTCCCGGCCGAAGACCTTGACCGCGCAGTCCTGGGCGTCGGCGACGTAGAGCCGCTCCCCTTCGAGGGACAGGGCGGCCGGCCGGCCCAGTACGGCTTCGTCCGCCGGCTCCGGCGGCACCGCGATCTCCGCGGCTTTCCAACGGGCGACCTCCTCGCCGCCCGCCCGCGCCGCCGCCGTTCCGGCCGCGAGCGCCCCGGCCAGTCCGGCGGCCAGGATCGCG
>JBFYNT010000024.1:0-4608 GCA_041304225.1 Candidatus Aminicenantota bacterium | reverse complement strand
TCATCAAGGAATACCGCTACGACCACATGAGCAAGGAGTACTACGTCATCGGCCTCGTCGGGAAGAGAGGGGAGGACACCTTCGAGGACCTCATCGACGTCGAGGGGATCTACGAATGAACGCCTTCGCGGCGGGTCGGGACAAGGCCAGGTACCGGAAGATCACGGTCCGCGGCGTCGGGAAGGCCGTCTGCGGCGGCCGCCCGGCCCTGCGCGTCGCCGACGGGGCCCTGGCGGCCTTGACCGGCGAGGCCTTCGCCGATCTCGCCTTCTACCTGCGGCCGGACTTCCTCGCGGCCATGAGGCGCGTCCTCGACGCGCCCGACGGCTCCGCGAACGACCGGTTCGTGGCCGAGGCCGTCCTGCGCAACGCGGTCATCGCGGCCGAGGGCGTCCTGCCGCTCTGCCAGGACACGGGCTCCATCCAGATCTTCGGCGGCCGGGGCCACCGCGTGGTCACGGACGGCCGTGACGAAGAAGTCCTGGCCGCGGCGGCGTCGCGCGTATACCAGACTCGGAACCTCCGTTATTCCATCATGGCCCCGCTCACGGTCATGGACGAGGTCAACACCGGGACGAACCTGCCGGCCCAGGTCGACCTCCAGGCCGTCGAGGGCGGGGAATACCGCTTCTTCTTCGTCGCCAAGGGCGGCGGCTCGTCCAATAAGATCGCCCTTTTCCAGGAGTCCAAGGCCCTGCTCGAGGACGCCGCGCTCGAGACGTTCCTGGCCGGGAAGATCCGGGCCCTCGGCGTGGCCGCCTGCCCGCCCTACCGGATCGCCGTGGTCGTCGGCGGGCTCTCTCCGGAATCGACGCTCAAGACGGTCAAGCTGGCCTCGGCCGGCTTCCTCGACAGCCTACCCAAGAAGGGCGGGAGGAAAGGCGACGCGTTCCGGGACGCCGGCTGGGAGGAGCGCGTGATGCGCCTGGCCCGGGAGACCGGGCTCGGGGCCCAGTTCGGCGGCCGCTATCTCGCCCACGAAGCCCGTTTCGTCCGCCTGCCGCGCCACGCCGGCTCGTGCCCCATCGGCATCGGCGTGTCCTGCAACGCCGACCGCGGCCTGCGCGGCAAGATCACGGCCGAGGGCGTCTTTCTCGAGGCGGTCGAGCGGCATCCGGCCCGGTTCCTCGAAGGCGCGAGGCCCTCGGGGCCGGCCAAGGCCGTCGCCGTCGATCTCAATATGCCGATGGACGGGATCCTGGCCAAGCTCAGCGGCCTCGCCGTCGGCGCCTTGGTCGAGCTTTCGGGACCGCTCGTCGTCGCCCGCGATATCGCCCATGCCCGGCTGGCCAAGATGCTCAGGGAGACGGGCGACCTGCCGGACTACCTCAAGCGCCACCCCGTCTACTACGCCGGCCCGGCCAAGACCCCGAAGGGGATGGCCTCAGGCAGCTTCGGCCCGACCACGGCCCAGCGCATGGACGGCTATCTGGCCGATTTCCTGAAGGCGGGAGCCTCTCTCGTCTCGCTCGGCAAGGGCAACCGCACCGCGAAAGCGGTCGAGGCTTTGAAGGCCGGGGGAGGGGTGTTCCTGGGCACGATCGGCGGCGCGGCGGCGCTCATCGCCAGGGAGCACATCGTCTCGAGCGAGACCATCGACTTCGCCGATCTGGGGATGGAGGCCGTCCGGAGGATCGTCGTCCGCGGCCTGCCCGCCTTCGTCATCTATGACGGGCAGGGCGGCGACCTCTACGCTACTTCTTCTCCGCGGTCTTCTTGACGACTTCCTGGACCTGGGGGAAGAGCTTCGGGGCCGATTCGTAGGTCTCGATCTCGATCGTCGCCGCGAGGGAGTTCAGCTTGAGCTGGGCGTCCTCGTAGAACCGTCCCTCGCCTTTGCCCTTCTCGTTGAGCTTGAGCTCGATGGCCATGAAGTAGTGCCGGCCGGCCGGCTTGTAGGCGCCCGGGTTCCAGTTCTGGCGATTGAGGAACAGCCTGATGACCTTGCCCTTCTCGGTGGGCACGACCACGGCGGCGTGGATGGGCAGGTTATAGCCGCGGGAGGACATGAACCGGACGACGCCCTTGTCGGCCTGCTTGAAGGCGGCCAGGAACGCGTCGATCCCGGCCGAGCCCAGGACATCCTGGAGCTGGCGGATCTCGTCGAGGCTCGTCCAGCTGGTGATCTCCATCTGGACGTTGATCATGGGCGGCTCGACCGGGGCCATGCCGGTCAGCATCCGGGCCTTGAAGACCTCCGCCGCGCCGAGAGGCGCGATGAAGACGGCCAGAGCCAAAGCCGCGACGACCGCGGCGCGAACGGACCTGGATACGTAGCTCATGTCGTTATTCTCCATCGGGTTCCCGCTTCCTGACCTATGATGCCCAGAAAGCCGGAGCTAAGTCAAATGACGGAACGCGGCTCAGTACGAGACCTCGCTTGACACGTCTGGAGGGGAGCGCATAATCTCAGACGGGCCGGTCCCCGGGAATTCAGGAGGAAAGGACGTATCCGGATGAAAGCGGTCGTGTATTCGAAATACGGTTCGCCGGATGTGCTGCGACTTGAAGAGGTCGATAAGCCGGTCCCCGAGGAAGGGGAGCTGTTGCTCAAGGTCCGGGCCGCCTCCGTCAACGCCTACGATTGGCGTCACGTGAGGGCCGATCCGTTCTTGATCCGGCTGATGGGCGCCGGGCTGTTCAAACCGAAGCACCGGATACTCGGGGCCGACGTCGCGGGGGAGATCGAGGCGATCGGCCGCCAGGTCACGCAGTTCAAGCCGGGGGACGCGGTCTTCGGGGAGGGCGGCTACGGGGCATTCGCCGAATATGTCTGCGTCGCTGAGAAGAGATGCGTTCCGAAGCCGTCCGGCCTGACCTTTGAAGAGGCGGCGGCCGCGCCCATGGCGGCCCTCACCGCGTTGCAGGGCCTTCGCGACGAGGGCCATATCCGGGCGGGGCAGAAGGTCCTGATCAACGGGGCCTCGGGCGGCGTGGGCACCTTCGCCGTACAGATCGCCAAATCGTTCGATACCGAGGTCACCGGCGCTTGCCGCACGACCAAGATGGACCTGGTGCGCTCGCTTGGCGCTGACCAGGTCGTCGATTACACCCGGGAGGATGTCACCAGGCAAGAGCGGCGATTCGACCTGATCTTCGACGTCGCCGCCTTCCGTCCGGTGTCGGAGTACAAGCGCATCTTGGCGCCCGGCGGGCGCTATATCGTGGCGGGAGGCTCCATCGCCCGGATCTTCCAGGTCATGTTCCTGTCCCTATTCAGGGCCAAGAGCATGAGGGTCGTCATCGCCCGTGTCGTCCAACAGGACCTGCTCCTCATCGCGGAGATGATGGCCGCGGGCAAGGTCAAGGCGGTCATCGATAAGCGCTTCCCCTTGAACGAGACGGCCGAGGCCTTCCGGTATTTCGAAGAAGGGCGGGCCCGAGGCAAGGTCGTGATCACGGTTGGCAGCTAGACGGATCGGGTCAACAGAAACGAAGACGGATACGTGGCCGGAAGGTGTGGGAGTCGAACCCACCTGAGACGCTTATTGTGCCCCAGACATGGTGGCATTTATCGGGTTTGATTAAATCAGGTTTAGCTGTTAAATTCGTTTCATGAAAAGAAGGCAATTTCTAAAATCGACAGTTGCCGCTGGTGTCATTGGAATGGTTAATGGAGGTATTCATTCTGTCAGACCAAGCCCCTTCGACGTGACTTTTGATAACCTGCCGTTATGGAGGGGTTTCAACCTGCAGGAGAAATTCACCCATAAACCGGATGAATGGCTGAGCCTTGCCCCGGAATGGGGATTTAAGAATGAGCCTTTCAGGGAGTCTGATTTTGAAGCCATCCGTGAGCTGGGTTTCAACTTCGTAAGGCTGCCCATGTCATACAAGTGCTGGTGTGATGAGAATAACTGGTACAATCTTCAGGAGAAACACCTGAAAGAGATAGACCAGGCTGTTGAATACGGCCGGCAGTATGGTTTGCATGTCTGTGTCAATTTTCACCGGGCCCCCGGTTTTACAATTGGTGATGAGAACTTCGAAGATCGTTATCGTGAAAAGACAAGCGTCTGGGATGATGATGAAGCGCTGAAGGCATGTGCATTTCACTGGCGCCATTTTGCCGAGAGATATAAAGGTATCCCAAATAGCAGGGTCAGTTTTAACTTATTCAATGAACCCACAGGAACTACTGAAGAAAAGCATGATAGGGTCATCCGTTACCTGGTGGATGAAATAGGTTCAGTTGACCCGTCGAGGCTGATAGTTATTGATGGTTTTAATACTCATCCGAGTGTTAATCTTGCCGGATTAAAGGTTTCACAGTGTGCCAGGGGCTATACCCCGGGAGTCGTAACACATTACAAGACGACCTGGTGGACGGGAAATGATATTCTCCCGACATGGCCGATGAAGGATAACAGCGGGGAACTTTGGAATACATCACGATTACTGAAATATTTTGAGCCATGGAGGGATATCGAAAAAAAAGGGGTTGGAGTATATGTGGGGGAATTCGGTGTTTATAACCAGACACCGCATGACGTGACTCTGGCCTTCCTAAAGGATAACCTGAAGATCTGGAAAGGATATAAATGGGGCTGGGCCATGTGGTGTTTCCGAGGTTCATTCGGGATCGCAGACAGCCGAAGAAAAGACGTT
>JBFYNT010000023.1:0-8701 GCA_041304225.1 Candidatus Aminicenantota bacterium | reverse complement strand
GGCAACATGGTCATCCGCTACTCGGCCGTCGTGGCCGAGGACAGGCTGATCGGGACGCTGTCCCTGGAGTTCGGTGAAGCGGCGATCTCGGGCACGAAGAGGAAATAGCGGGATCCGTTAGTCCCATGAGATTGATGCCGATTTAGCGCCTCTGTACCGAGGCCTTATTTCAAACGTCCGCCGAGATCATCATCGGAAGCCCTCCTCCATCGAAATCCTCCCGTCTTCAACACGCTATGCCGAGCGGCCCTTGACACACAACGGCGGATTCCCTTATGCTCCTCGCATCAGAAAGGGGCCTCTTATCAACGGCCATATGGAGTCCCGCATAAGCCCGCATCTTTTCGGGAAGGGGAGCGAATATGAAAAGTCAAAGCCGACCGATCTCTAGACTTGTCTTCACAACCGCTGCGCTCTTGAGTCTCGCCGCGGGGTTGCTCGTCATTTCGGGCGACTTAAGTTATGCCGGCTCTTCAACCGACGGAAAGGAACCAGCTGCCGTTCGGCCCTCAACGCAACAGATTGGCCAGACCGCCTCCCAGAGCCGCGTCCAGGCGAAGCCTGGCACCAAGATCGAGGACCTTCTGAACAAGATAGGGACAGCCCGATCCCTCAAGGAGATCCGCGACGTCTACGAGGGTTTGAAATTTACTCAGGCCGAGTTGGATCGGCTCCAGCTACAACTGAAGAAGCCGGAATACTCTAACAAGCTTCAGCATCTCGCTGATCAGGAAGCGCCGGCCGCCAAAGCCCTGAAAGAGGGAGAATTCCGACAGAGGGGCGAGCGGGAGGAGCGAGAATTCGATCAGAGACAAGCGCAGAAGCTGAGGCGATTGAACGATCAGGCTGAGGCCCAGCAGCGGCGGCTCAAAGCGCAGAGCACGATGAGAGTGACCGCCCCCTCCAGACCGGCTGCAACACGAACCGTGGCGCCGTCCTCCTCCACGGTCGCGGCGCAGCGCAGCGGAGAGAGCCCGGCGAGGATCCACTCGGTGACGCCGGCGGCGGCGACCGTCGGCAAAAGTCTAACGATCTCCGGCGAGGCCTTCGGATCGTCGACCGGGCAAGTGACGATCGTCATCGGGAGAGAAATGGGCTATTGCACGGTGTCGAGCTGGAGCCAGGGGCGAATTGTCGTGACCGTCCCGGAGGATCTGCGCGGGATCGTCGGGGAGTCCGAAAAGGAAGGGTTGGTTTGGGTCAAGCTGCACGGAGGGGAGACGGGCCCGACCCGGGATCTGACCATCAAACCGGATTTTGCGGCCATGACCCCTGAGATCAATTCATTCTCCAGCGAGACCATAACACCAGGCCAGACTTTGATCATCGAGGGACGGGACTTTCTCACCGAACAGAGAGGCACGGTCACTTTCACTTTCGGCGAGCGAACGGTTGACGGCGTTATCAATGAATGGGACGACAGGTTCGTGTCAGTGACTCTTCTGGCTCAAAGGATCACCGGCCTCGTTCGGCAAGCGGGCGTGGTGAAACTGACAAACCACCTCGGTTCGCAGGTTGTGGAGTCGATCACCTTCGAGCCGGCCATACAGACCAGGACGCTTACGAAAGAGCGCACAGCGTGGGCCATCATCATAGGATTCGGAGAAGAAAGCACGGACTTTGATTTCGAGTTGCGGAACGGATGGAAAGTCGCCGATAACTATTTAGAATATTATCGATACGTAGGGCAGGTAGGCGCCGTGTTCACTTACAAAGCCGTCACAGGTTCAACCCACGCGCGTTCAAGGGTGCGGTGGTGGGTTGATATCTTTGGCAATGTCACGTATGTCAACACCCTTCGCATCGAGGGGCCTGCCGGCGTACCCTACGACCGGTAGCTGCCAATTCCGGCCCCTCACGATAAAGGGATATCCCGGCCTCGAGCGGAAGTCAACGTCTCGGCCTGGCGCTTGCCTGGCAGATCGGCGCCCAGCGGATGGGGGCGGATAAGCCCGGTATCGGGTCAACGAAAGATCAGGGGGAACCTGGTGCCGGTGGAGGGGGTCGAACCCACACTCCCATTGCTGGGAACGGGATTTTGAGTCCCGCGCGTCTGCCAATTCCGCCACACCGGCGCGGTGGGTCAACTATAGGGGAAATGCCGGGCCTTTTCAAGGAAGTCAAAGAAGGAAATCGGGGACACGTACCAATTTCAGAAAATTGTTACATGTCCCCGATTTCCTATCCCCGATTTCCCTGTGATATAGTTCCGGCATGCCAACCCCGGAACGCATCGAGAAGGTCGAGCGGGTCCTCGCCCACCGCCAGTCGGACCTCCGGGTCGTCCTCGAGGGCGTGACCCTGGCCCACAACGCCAGCGCCGTCATGAGGACGTGCGACGCGGCCGGCGTCCTCCACCTCGACCTCATCGGACCGAACGCCGAGGCCCTGCGGCCCAACAAGGCCATCTCGACCAGGGCCGACAAATGGCTGGAGATCGCGGTCCACCCGACCCCGGCGGCCTGCCTCAAGCCGCTCAAAGACGCCGGCTACGAGGTCCTGGCGACCCACCTCCGCAAGGACTCGGTCCCCTACACGGAGATCGACTTCGCCCGGCCGGTGGCCATCGTCTTCGGCAGCGAGGCCGAAGGCATCACGGACGAATGCCTGGCCTTGGCCGACAAGGTCGTGCGCATCCCCATGTTCGGCATGGTCCAGAGCCTCAACTTGTCGGTGTCGGTGGCGATCATGCTGTACGAAGCCCTGCGGCAGCGGGAGGCCCGCGGCTACCGGGACCGGGCCCGGCTTCCGGCCGGGGAGCTCGAGAGGCTCAGGAAGAGCTGGCTGAACATCACCGAGGAATAAAAAAAACGGGGACAGGCGCCGCCTAAACGGCGCCCGTCCCCTCGAGAAAAAGACCGGAGCAGGTCTCTCAGATCCTACGCTGTCCGCCCCGCGGGGTGAGCTTCTTCAAGCTCTGCCGGAGCTCAGGCATCCCTTCGGTCTGCCACTTCTGCAGCTCGCCGCGGAAGGCGTCGGTGTATCCCTGCCAGGATTCGAGGAGGCTCTGGATGTCCTCGGATTCGAAGAAGTCGCCGCTCTTGTCCTCCTGGACCTCGACATCCAGGCTTGTCGTCTTCCCTTCGCGCACGATCTCCAGCTTGATCTTGGCCCCCTTCTCCTTGGCCTGTACGACGTCGAGGAGCTCGTTGACGGTCTCGACGCGCTTCCCGTCCACCTTGACGATGACGTCGCCGACCTTGAGCTTGGCCTTCTCCGCGGGACCACCCTCGGTCAGCCGGGAGACGAGCAGGCCCGTGCCCTCCTTGACCCCGAAGTGCTCGGCCAATTCGCGATTGAGCTCGTTGCAGTAGACGCCGATGTATTTGCGGGTCTCCACGGACCATTCGAACGACCTCGGGGCGCCGGGCTTCGGCTTGACGGTCACGTTCGGCGGGACGTTGCTGAAAAGGCCGGGGAAGCGAACGTCCATCTCCTTGAAGGCGTCGGCCTCGGCCAGCTCGCCGAGCTTGATCTTGACGTCCATGGGCTGGCCGTCGCGCTCGATCTTTAACGTCACGTCCTGCCCCGGCTTCTTCTTGCGGATCTCCGCGGCCAGCACGTCGGGGCCAGGCACGTCCTTGTCGCCGATCTTGAGGACGACGTCGCCTGGCCTGAGCTTGGCCAGCTCGGCCGGGCTGTCCTTGTCGACCTTGCCGATCACGGTCCGGCCTTCCGGATCCTCGCCGATGCCGACGCCCATCCAGCCCCGCTCGACCTTGCCCTTGTCCTTGATCTGGCCGACGACGTCCATGACGATGTCGACCGGGACGGCCAGGGCCATGCCCGACGAGGGCGCTTCGGCGCGGTTGCTGAGGACGACGCCGGAGCCGGCCTGGGCCTTGTCGCGGAACTGGAAGACGACGGGGCGCTCTTCCATGTAGATGCCCCGCAGCAGACCGACCAGACGGCCGTTCGCGTCGACCACCGGGCCGCCGCTCGAGCCGGGCGTCACCCAGACGTTGAGGCGGATCTTGTCCGCGGCGACGGAGCTGACGATGCCCTGGGTCACGGCCGAGGTCTCCTCGGGGGAGATGCCGACGACGCAGATCCAGGAGCCGGGCGAGAGATCGGCCGGCGTGCCCGCGGCGAGCGCCGGCAGTCCGGCGTCCTTGGCCTTGAGCAGGGCCAGCTGGGTCTCGGTGTCGAAGCCCAGGAATTCGGCCTCGATCTTCTTGCCTTCCGAAGTGGTGACGGTGATCTTCTCTTCGCGGGGGGACATCAGGGCCGTGGTGACGATGTAGCCGCCTTTGTCGACGACGATCCCCGTCGCCACGCGCCGGGTGCCGTTCCGGGCCTCGACGCGAACGACCGAGGGGAACACCTTTTTGGCGACGCCCGCGATGTCGGGCTCGCCGCCGATGCCGTTCGTCCCGGGCGCCTCGGTCCCGAACGAGGGGGCCAGGACGGCCAGGGTGGCCATGACCACAAGGGCCGGTTTGAGCATCCTGTTCATGGCTTGCGATCCTCCTAATAGATGATTTCCGAAGGTACGGTCTCGGAAACCTGCTCCAGTATGTAAACCGTTTGGGGTTGGGGGCGGGCGTTGCGGTACTCGGAGGCGTAGTCCATCGTCTCGTAGACGGGGACGAGGCGGGAGCCGGCCGCGGCCCGGGCTCCCCTGCCGGGAGTGGCCGAGAGGGCCTCGCGCTCGGCGTAGGTCAGGACGCCGGCTTCGTCCGGGCGGGAGGGCCCGAAGACGAGGACGGCGACGAGAATGAGGGCGGCCGAGCCGGCGAACGCGGTGCCGGCGAACGCCCGGCGCCGGGAACGGGCCCGCTCCGCGCGGACGGCGGGCAGCCTGGCCAGCACGCCCTCCTCGAAGCCCGCGGGGGCCTCGACCTTGGTCATCTTGACGAGCAGCTCATGCCCTTCCATGTTCGCTCACCTCTTTCTCGGCCGCGAAGGTCTGGCCGTCGCGGGCCTTTTCGAGCTTCCGGCGGAGCTGTTCCCGGCCGCGGCTGATGCGGGCTTTGACGGTCCCGACCGGCCGCTTGATGATCCGGGCGATCTCCTCCTGCGAGAAGCCCTCCATGTCCTTGAGGACGACGGGGACCCTGTAGCGGGGATGTAGCTCGTCCAGGGCCTCGCGGAGGTTGCGGACGAGCCCGGGGTCGGCCGGGTCCTCGTAATAGGTGCCGCTCGAGAAGTTGTTGGGGATGTCCTCGAGGGACACGGTGGACATCTTGCGGGACCGGCGGCACTCGGTCTTGGCCAGGTTCGAGGCGATCGTGTAGATCCAGGCCGAGAGGGGGGCGATCGGTTTGTACCGGTCGGCCTTGAAGTAGACCCGGATGAAGGTCTCCTGGGCCAGCTCGACGGCCTTCTGGTAATCCCCTGAGAACTGGTACAGATAGTTCACGATCTTGTCCTTATACAGGGCCATGATCTGGCCGAACGCCCACTCATCCCCGTTCTGGACGCGGCGGATCAGCTCTTGTTCGTCCATACTCGCTACCTAAAACCCGGTTCTCCCCGAGAAAGTTACATTTCCGGCCCTTTTATTATAGCAATTTGCGCCCCCATCTGCCTGCGATCGGCCGCTGAGAGGCAGCGAGGAGGGAGAGGGGGGCCTCTGAGATGCCTGGCGGCCGGCAGTTGCCGGGGGGGGGCGATTTGTAAGAAAATGGGCCGAGAACGGAACTTTGTTCCATCCGAATCCGTCAACCGAGGTGAATTGAGTGGACTTGGAAGCGACCATCAGGGGCTGCCTGGAAGGCAGCCAGAGCGCCTGGAAAGCCCTGATGGACGAGTACGCCAGGAGGGTTTTTAACATGGCCTATCAGTTCTGCGGGAGCCGCGAGGAGGCCGAGGACCGGACCCAGGAGGTCTTCCTCAAGCTTCACGGCGCCCTGCCGAAATACGACTTCGGCAAGAACTTCACGGCCTGGCTCCTGACCCTGGCCAAGAACCACCTCATCGACGAGTACCGCCGGACCAAGTGGGAGAAGACGCAGCGGGACGAGTTCGACGAGCGCGTCCTGTCGCAGCCGGCCCACTCCGGACCGGAAGACGACCTCGTCGCCGGGGAGACCAAAGCCCTCGTCTGGGAAGGTCTGAACCGGCTGTCGGCGGACATGCGGATGGTCCTCATCCTGAGAGACCTCCAGGGCCAGAGCTACGAAGAGGTCGCCGAGGTCCTCGGCCTGCCCCTGGGAACGGTCAAGTCGCGCGTCAACCGGGCGCGGCTCCAGCTGGCCCAGGTCCTCAGGGAAAAACACGGAGGCCTCCAATGACCTGCAAGCGGATCGAAGAGCTCCTGTCGGGCTATCTCGAGGGCGGCCTCTCCGCCGCGGAGAAAGCCCAGGTGGACGGCCACCTCGCCGGGTGCGTGGACTGCGCCTCGCTCCTCGCCCTGATGAAGGAGACGATGGCCGCGACGGCGGGCTTCCCCGAGGCCGAGCCTTCCGACGGACTGATGGCCCGGCTCTACGCCATCCCGGAGGACGCCGCGGCCCGGGCGGAGAAGAAACGGTCCTTCCGCACGGCCTTCGACTGGCTCAGCCGGCCGGCCCTCCAGCCGGTCTACGCCGCCTTCTCCGTCGTGCTGATGGTCCTGTCCTTCATCCTGTTCCACCCGGAGGCCCGGGGCATCCGGAAGCAGATCGACGTCCAGTTCCACCGGGGCATCGGCGCCGTCGAGAAGCTCTATGCCGAGGCCGGCGGGATCAAGGGCGATATCCGGGCCCTGTCGGCCAACGTGGTCAAGTCGTTCAACACCCTGGGCCTCGCCGGGGGTGACGAGAATAAGCAATGACATCTCTCACGGAGGTATGAGAATGGAAGACAACAAAGTCGTTCCGCAGAAGTCGACGAAGTCGCCGGGCTTCGCCGGGGTGCTGGGCATGTTCCCCTTCGGCGTCGGCGCCCTCTACAACGGCCAGTACACCAAGGCCCTGCTCCACCTGGTCATCTTCTCCGGGCTCGTCCACATGCAGGGGCGCGGCGGCGGGCAGCCGTTCATCGGGCTGGTCCTGGCCGGTTTCATCGTCTACCAGTTCTTCGACAACATCCAGTCGGCCCGGGCCATCAACGCGGCCGCCGCCGGCCAGGCCGTGGCCGTCGACCAGGTCCTGCCCGAGATCCCCCCCCAGGGTTCGATCTTCTGGGGCGTCGTCCTCATCGCCCTGGGCGGACTGCTCATCCTGGCCAACTTCGAGGTCATCAACTACGACACGCTCTTCGACTTCTGGCCCGTCGCGGTCATCGTCCTCGGGCTCAAGCTCGTCTTCGACGCCGTGGCCAAGTCCAGGAACGGCAAGTAACGGAGGTATCCCATGTCCAACGCCAAGAAAAGCGGCTCTCTCGTCTGGGGCGTCATCCTGATCGTCGTCGGCGCGATCTTCCTGCTCGAGCAGTTCGACATCGACGTCTTCGACCAGGTCTGGCGCTTCTGGCCCGTCATCCTGATCGTCTGGGGCGCCAACAAGCTCTGGCTCGGCCTCAAGGAGCGCGGCGGGACGCCCGGTTCGGACAAGACCCATGAAGTTTAAAGAGGTTCTCCTCGTCGTCGTCCTGATCCTGGCGGGGCTCGTCCTCTTCCAGTTCAAGACGGGGAAATGGAACCTCGACGATGTGGGCTGGAATTGGGGTGACGACTTCTTCGACACCGGGTTCATCGTCGGCCGCGAATACGCCGTGGAGGAGACCCGAACGATCGAGGCTCCCCTGCCGCCGGCGATCGAGATCGACAACGGCCGGGGCTGGGTCGAGGTCCGCGGCGCCGATCGCGACGACATCCAGCTGACTTTCAAGAAGGTCGTCTGGCGCCGGCAGGAAGCCGAGGCCATGGACCTCGCCGGACGGCTCAAGTACGAGCTGACGACGACGGCCGACAAGCTGGCCCTGAAGACCAACCAGGACGAATTCCGCAGGAAGAACTTCGAGACGGGTTTCGTCCTGACCGTCCCCCGGGCGATGGCCGTCCGGATCACCAACGCCTACGGCGTGGTCCGCGTCGACGGGGTCAAAGAGGCGACGGTCCACAACCGCCACGGCGAGCTCTATGCCACGAACGTGGACGGGCCGGGCGTCCTCGAGACGAGCTACGGGGACATCGATGTCCAGAACATCAAGGGCGAGTGCCGGCTCGTCAACAGCCACGCCGACGTCCGGGCCGTCTCGATCACGGGCGGCCTGCGGATCGAGACGAGCTACGCCCGCATCCGGGTCGAGGACGTCGGGGGGGCCGCCGATCTGCGCGGCTCCAACGTCGACATCGACGCCCGGCGCGTCGCCGGGGCGGTCACGGTCGAGACGTCCTACGAGAAGGTCGCCCTCACCGACGTCGGCCCGGCGGTCGTCATCGGGAACAACATGTCCGTCTTCGCCGAGACCGTCCGCGGCGACCTGGAGGTCCGGACGAGCTACGAGCCGGTCCGGGTCCGGGGCGTCCAGGGCAACTTCACGGTCGAGGCCCACAACGCGTCCGTCGAGGCCATGGGCGTCGCCGGTTCCGCGATCTCGGTCACGACCTCCTACGAGCCCGTCGTGCTGACGGACTTCTCGGCCGAGCTCAAGGTCTCCTGCCGCAACGGCGGCGTGACGCTCCAGCCGCTCGATCTCAAGCACGGCATGGACGTCCGGAACGAATACGGGACGATCGACCTCTTCTGGCCTTCGGGCGAAGTGGCCCGGTTCGAGGCCCGCTCCAAGGGCGGGTCCGTGACTTGGGGACTCTCCGAGACGCCGGACGTCGACC
>JBFYNT010000022.1:0-10068 GCA_041304225.1 Candidatus Aminicenantota bacterium | reverse complement strand
ACCTCTTCGATCCCGCCCCGGGGGTCGAGGCGGTAACGGTCGGGCCGGGCCCGGCCCTGGACGAGGGCTTCGCCCGAACCCGCGACCGCTTCGACGACGACGCCCGGCCCGCAGGTGACGGGATCGACGCTGAAAGCGACGCCGGCGACTTCGGCCCGGACCATCCGTTGGACGACGACGGCGAGGGCGGGAGGCGCCGGTGCGCCTACTCCGGGATCGGGCGTTTTAGCGATGGCGGCCGCGCGGCCGAGATAGGACCAGAGGCGGTCGCCGAAGGCGGAAGCCAGGACGCGGCGGACGGCGTCGAGGAGAGCGTCCTCGCCGTCGACGCCGAGCACGGACTCCAGTTGGCCGGCGAACGACGCGACGGCGGCGTCCTCGCCCACCATCGACGACCGGACGGCGACCGGGCCCGCGCCGAGCCGCCGGTAGGCGTCGAGAACGGAGCCGCGCAGGCGATCGGAGATCGGCCGATCCAGGCAGACGCGGCGGGCCGCGTCAAGAGCCCGGCGATCGACGGCGACCGCGACGTTCTTGCCCGGCTCCCCTTCCAGGGCTTGTCCCGGGCCATCGCGCCGGCAGGCCGACATCGCCTCCCGCAGCGGTTCCCTGAAGGCAGGGGCCGTGATGACGAATCCGGGCGGGACCGGGAATCCATTCCTTAAGAGACGAGCGAGACCCGCCCCTTTGCCGCCGGCGACGGACGGATCGAGGGCCTTCCGGCTCGAAAGAGGGACGACCAACCCCGACATGCGATACCCTTCCTTATCCCGCCGTTAACTATATAACAATCAATAACATGAGCCGGAACGGAAGTCAATCCCAGAGAGGGGGCCCGCCGGGAAGGGAAATTGGGAAACGGGTATCACGTCCCCCATTTTCAGGGCAAGTAATTGGCGTCGTCGGCGGCGATCGACGAGTTCAGATAGTAAGCGGTGGCCCGGGCCACGGTGAAGACGACGAAGACCGTCATGAGGATGGCCAGGACCATGAGGGCGACGGCCTTGGGGCTCGAGACCTTCTTGGCCAAACCCTGGGGAGCCAGCACGTCCCAGAACGTCTTGCCGATGAAGCCGAGCATGATCATCAGGCCGAGGAAAAGCCTGTAGCTCGTGATCTTGCCGGCCCCCGCGTCCCTGGCGTCGATGCGGAAGTAGGGGGAGACGAGCCAGAGGGCAAAAAGCAGGACCAGGACGGTCACGGCGATGGCCAGGGCCTTCTTGGGGTCGAGTTCGAGTTTCACCGTCTGTTCCTCCGCATCTCATTAGACGGGCGACGGCCGGAATACTTCCCGTTCACAAGCCGCCGTACTTCTCCAGCCGCTCGGCGTACTTGTGCTCCTCGCGCCGCAGCAGCTCGGCGAAGCGGGGCTCGCCCCGGAGCCGGTCCAGGAAATGGTCGCGACGGTTGTTGAGGACGGGGAAGAAGTAGGCGTTATCGTAGACCTCTTCGAAGGCATGGCCGATGGCGTACTCGATGTCGTCGATGGCCTCCTTCTTCATGCCGAGCGCCGCGTAAACGCGCGAAACGTAGTAGGTGGGCCGGGCCCGGGGACCGGCCGCCCGTAACGGCGCGATGGCGGCCAGCGCCGCCGGGCCTTCCCCCCGCCCCGCCGCGAGCAGGGCCCGGACCGCCCCGACGGAGGGATCGCCCGGCGCGAAGGTCGCGGCCACGGCCAGCTCGGCCGCGGCGGCGTCGAAGCGCTTCATCAGGATGAGCACCCGGGCCCGGTGGCAGCGCACCCCGGGATCGGCCGGCTCGAACTCGATCATCCTGTCGTAGTCGGCCAGGGCCGACTCGTAGAAGCCCATTTGCTCGTAGGACCAGGCCCGGAGCAGGAAGATGTCGGCCGTCGCCCCGCCGGCCTTGACGACCCGCGTGAAGTATTCGACGCTCCGCTCCAGGACGCCGACGCTCTGCAGGAACGAGCCCGCGTCGGTCAGCACGTAGAGGCTGGAGGGATCGAGCTCGACAGCCTTCTTGAAGCAGGCGTAGGCTCGGTCCATGTCCTGTTCGAAGAAGGAGGCCCAGGCAACGCCGATGTTGGTCTCGGCCCGGTCGGGGGAGATCTCATAGGCGCGCCGGTAATTCTCATTCATCAGCCGCAGGGCCTCCGGGGCCTGGCCCTCATAGACGAAGCGGAGCTGGAAGGCGTCGCCCAGCCCGAGGTAGGCCAGGGCGCAGCCGGGATCGGCCTCACGGGCCTGGCCGAAGAGGCCGATGATCTTCTCGAGGTCGGCGGGCTCGAGGCTGAGGGTGTAACGGCGTTCGATGGCCCGGGCCGATTCCAAGCAGCGCGTCGCCTGGACCGAGCAGGCCGCGAGCGCGGCGGGCCCGGCCGCGGTCGGGAGGCCGAAAGCCCGGCGGACGCCGTCGGCCATCCGGTCCTCGAGGACCGGCATCTCGGCCTCGGTCCCCGGCACGTGGTCCGTGAGGAGAGGCGCCGCGGCCTTGACCCGGCGGAGCTCGTAATCGACCCGGAGCCTCGACCCGGCGCGCGAGAGGTAGGCGACGAGGAGCCACTCGGCGCCCGTCCGCGCGCCGACGGCGGCCAGGTCGTCCGGGGTGAGCGGCGCCCCCGGCTCATACCCGAGCTTGCGCACGGCCTCGGCGACGGCATCGAAGCTCGAAACCTTCAGGTGTTCGGCGCTCCGCTGGAGGTCGCGGACGAGGTGGTCGGGGATGGCTTCGCTGAGGTAGCTCAGGCCCTCGTCGCCCGTGCCGTTGACGACGGGCAGGACCGCGAGGGCGGGCCGGCCGCCGTCCGGCACGAAACGGGGTACGCCGTTCCCGATCGTGCGCCAGCCGAGGACGCCGAGGACCAAAGCCCCGGCGAGGGCCGTGACGACATACCAACGGCGGAGGAATTGGAGGGAGTGCGGAAGGCGGAGGGTGCGGAGGACGTCGAGAAGGCGCGCGGGCGGGGCGGGATCGGGGGCTGTAAGCGGCTTATCGGCCTCGCGTTCGTGGATCCTGATCTCCAGCCAACGGTCGACCTCGTCCTTGTAGGCCATGACCCGGGCCTTGGGAGAGCCGTTGAGGCGGTGGACCGGGAGACCGAGGTGCTCCTCCCAGCGCCGGCAGGTGCGGACGTCGCGTCCGAGATAGCCGGAGATCTCCTTCCAGGATTGAAGGACTTCTCGCGCGCTCATCGCTTGTTCCCCCGGGGATCGGCCGGTGCCGCTATCTAACTTTAAATTATTCATAAGAAAGAGGAAATGTCAAGGGACGGCGGTGACCAGCCCTTCCCGGGAAGCGGAAGGCGCGGGGATGGAGCGGGAACGCGTGTTCTTGGTATACAATACGCCTGATGAGCTTGGCGCGCGGCAAAGGCTCCTGGTATCTCCCCGGCCTCCTCTACGATCTCGCGTTCGGGGGGATGTTCCGGGGGTTGAGGCGGAGGGTCGCCCGGGCGGTCGAGGCGGAGGCCCTCCATCCCTGGCTCGACGTCTGCTGCGGGACGGGCGCCCAGTTGCGGGGATATGTCCCCGGCGGACGCCCCCCCGAAGACAGCGCCTCATATCGCGGATCGACGCGCGCGCCGGACAGGGCCGTCTTCGGCCTGGACCTGAGCTTCGGCTTCGTCCGCTACGCGGCGGCCAGGGCTCCCGCCGCGTCGTTCGTGTGCGGCGACGCGGCCCGGCTGCCGTTCAAGGACGGTTCCCTGCGGGCGGTCAGCGTGTCCTTCGGCCTCCACGACAAGAGCCCGGAAACGCGGGCGGCGATCTTGGCCGAAGCGAGAAGGGTTTTGACCTCCGACGGAAGGCTCATCGCGGTCGATTTCGAGGATCCCTGGAGCCTGGGATCGAGGGCCGGCAGGCTGTTCGTCCGGGCTATCGAGCGAATGGCCGGAGGCGAGCACCACCGGAACGGGAGGGAATTCGTACGGCGGGGCGGGCTGAGGGCCTTCCTGCGGGAGAGCGGTTTCGTGGAGACGGCGCGCCACGACGTCGAGATCGGCTCCCTCAGCGTCGTCGTCGCCCGCGACAGCCTCCCATGAACGCGGACGAGAAGGGGAACACGTCCCTCGGGTACGTGTTCGCCTTGTTGTCCGCGAGGACGCTTGCGGGAGTGACCCCGAACCTGTTATCTTCCTTTTGAGTAGCCCGAGGAGGTTCGAATGAAGCTCTTCCTCAGAAATCGCGCCAGGTTCGCCATTAGCGCAGGCCCGCTGATCACCCTGGCATTTCTCGCCTTCACCACACTCCCGTTCCTTACCGCCGATGAAACGACGGCCAAGGTCGACAAGATTTTCGCCCCGTGGGACAAAGCGACGACTCCCGGCTTGGCCCTGGCCGTGATCCGGGACGGGAAGATCATCTACGAGCGCGGCTACGGCATGGCCAAGCTCGAGGACGGCATTGTCAACACGCCGGACAAGGTCTTCGACATCGGCTCCGTTTCGAAGCAATTCACGGCGGCATGCGTGGCCATGCTCATCCGCGAGGGCCAGGTCGGGCTCGAAGACGATATCCGCCAATACCTCCCGGAGATGCCCGCCTACGAGAAGCCGGTCACGGTGAACCACCTCCTCCACCACACGAGCGGGCTCCGCGACTACAACGCCCTGCTCAGCCTGGCCGGCTTCAGGCCGGAGTCGGACTCCCCGACCGTCGAGGAGGCCTACGAGGTCATCTGCCGGCAGAAGAAGCTCAATTACACGCCGGGCGAGGAGTACTCCTACACGAACACGGGCTTTTTCCTGTTGAGCCAGATCGTCGAACGTGTGAGCGGCAAGTCCCTCAACGCTTTCGCCCAGGAGCGCATCTTCAAGCCGCTGGGCATGGCCAAGACGCTCTTTCAGGACGACCACACCCAGATCATCAAGGACCGGGCTACGGGATACGAGCTGGGGAAAAACGGTTACTCGATCTCCATGAGCAATTGGGACGAGACGGGCGACGGCAACGTCTACACCACGGTCCGCGACCTCTACCTCTGGGACCAGGCGTTCTACACAAACGCCCTAGGCAAGGACCTGATGGACATGCTCCATACGCAGGGAGTCCTCAACTCGGGCAAAAAGATCGACTACGCCTGGGGATTGGTGGTCAGGGAATACAAAGGGCTCAAGGTCGTCGAACACGGCGGGGCCTGGGTGGGCTTCCGGGCGGCCATCGCCCGTTTCCCCGAACAGAAATTCTCCGTCGTTATCCTGGCCAACCTCAACGCGATCGATCCGTCGGCGATCGCTTTCCGGGTGGCCGATATCTACCTAGCGGACCTCATCAAGGCCCCCGCCAAGGGAGAGGCCAAGAAGACGCCGGCGATCAACGCGCCTAAAACGGAGCCGGTCAAGGCGTTGAGCGTGGAAGACCTCAAAAAGTATGCCGGGACCTACGCGAGCGAGGAGCTGCTCGACGTTCGCTATAAGCTGACCGTCGAGGAGGATAGGCTCAGGATCGAGATGCGGACGCTGGAGCCCGCGCCGCTCAAGGCCGTGGCCCCGGACAAGTTCACCCTGCCCAGCTACGGGATGACCGTGGAGTTCGCAAGGGGCGACGGGGGGAAGGTCATGGGATTCACGGTGAGCGTGGGACGCGCGGGCGGGATCAGGTTCCGCAAGGACGCGCACTGAAAACAAAGCGCCGGAGGGTGCCGTTGGCACCCCCCGGCGCGTTCGCGATCAGTTCAGTTCGGCTCAGTACCTGGGCGGCGCGCAGAGCAGGCCGTTGTTGTAGTTGTCGAGGATGAGGTAGAGCGGCTCGCCCGTCCGCCAGGGCGAATTCTTGCCGCCCGCCGACACGGGATCGAGGCCGATGCGGTAGGGCGCGATCCAGGCGTCCGCCGCCGCGATGGCGGCCGAGGCGCAGCTGGCGTCGTTGCCGATCATGACGTTGAGCTTGGCGGCGACCAGGGCAGCGAACATCGTGTAGGTCTTGTCGTTCGCCACAGGCGCCTTCATGAACATGATCGCCTCATCCATCGTGTAACCCCGACCACCGATGGTGATCGAGGAGACCGGCCAAGCCTCCGGGTGGTTCATCCAGTAGCCGGGCGTACCGGTGCCAGGAGAATCATAGGGGATGACCGAGATGCCGAACCGGATGAGGCTGATCTTCTCGAACCCGTTGAGATTGCCGGTGCTCAGGATCGGATCGCCTCCCCAGGTATAATACCCGGGCGTCTGCTCGGAGATGAACGTATCGGCGACTCCCGCCTGCATCTCTCCGGGACGCCGGATGATCGCGGTATGCTGGATACCCGCGGGTGTCGTATAAATGATGGTCAGCGTCGGCCGCCGGTCAAGGTTCTCACTCTCGCTGCTCTCATAATTGGTATAGGGAGTCCCGGCGCTCTGGGCCATCACGACACCGTGGTTCGGCAGAGCACCATCCACCCACGCCTGGACCAGGGAAGTCAGATCGACGCTCCTCCACCCCCATATGTCATTCGCGAAAGAGCCGACCGCTTCGCTCCAGCTGCTCCCGAAATTGTTCCAATTCACACCGAGTTCGTCCCAGCCGGACGTGATGCGGTAGAGGGTCACGGTCTCTAGCTCGGAATAATGGGACACGAAGATGGCGAACTCAGCCGAATCGATGTGGGAGCCTTGGGGGATCGTCACCTGGGCCGCGAGCGGCAGGGCCGCCAGGAACAGAACCCCTAAAAGCCCTTTGAACATCTTACGCATCAATGACCTCCCTATTCTAGAGATTATCTGACTTCGAAACGGGAACAGGCCCGATCGAAAATAGATGGGCCTGAAAACGCGACATCTCTTCCTTTGAAACCTGGCTACAAGATAGGATAGGGAGTCACCTTTGTCAAGGGTGATTCTCCTCTCCAAGGGTTAATCTTTCCGATTTCTGAACAATTTCGCCAGATGTTTTTTGCGATATCGGATTTTCCTTGCCGCAAAACGGTAAATAATCTGATAATCCCGGGATAGATGGATTTAGTGTCACAGGATTGAAGGAGCATTCCATGGCCAAGATCACGATGCTCGGAACGGGGCTCATCGGGACGTTCTACACCCAGACCCTCCACGGATCGCGCAGCCGCGACCGGGTGGTCAACGTCTATTCACGGTCGGCGGAAAGGGCCAAGGCGTTCGCGGCGGCCCAAGGGATAGGACGATGGAGCGACGATCTCAGAAAGGCCGTCCGGGATCCGGAGTCCGAGATCGTCGTCGTCGGGCTGCCCAACGACGTCCATAGGGAAGCCGTTCGGCTGGCGGCCGAGGCCGGGAAAGCCGTCCTCTGCACCAAGCCCCTCGGCCGGACGGCCGCCGAGGCGCTCGCGATGCTCCGGGCCGTGGAGAAGGCCGGGGTCTTCGCCGGATACCTCGAGGACCTCGTCTACACGCCCAAGACCCTCAAGGCGCTGGCTTCGACGCGCCAGGGCGCGATGGGCCGCGTCCTGTGGACCCGGTCGCGGGAGACCCACCCCGGCCCCCACAGCGCCTGGTTCTGGGAGCCGAAGCGGTCGGGCGGCGGGGCGGTCGTCGACATGGGCTGTCATTGCATCGAGATCGGCCGCAATTTCATCGGCAAGGACAAGCGGCCGCTCCGGGCGTTCTGCTGGGGCGCGACCCAGGTCCACCCCATCGAGGCCGAGGACCAGGCCATCGGGCTCGTCGAATACGAGGGCGGCGCGGTCGGCCAGTTCGAGGTCAGCTGGACGTTCCGGGGCGGGATGGACCTCCGCGACGAGGTCAGCGGGACCGAGGGGACGATCCGGCTCGACCACTTCCTGCGCACCGGGTTCGAGATGTTCACGGCCGCGGGCCAAAGCGGCTACGTCGCCGAGAAGGCCGAGGGCCGGACGGGCTGGCTCTTCCCGGTCGGCGACGAGGCCCACGAGCTCGGCTACGTCCACATGTTCCAGGACATGCTCGACGCGCGGGATGCGGGCCGCGAGCCGTTGGAGACATTCTATGACGGCTATGTCGTCAACGCCGTCGTCGACGCCTGCTACAGGTCGATGAAGTCCGGCCGGTGGGAGCCGGTGAAGCTCGCGGAATGGCGGGGTGGGACTGTACGGGCAGCGGGGCCTGGCGATGCCGCGGCCAAAAGCGGGAGAACGGCGGCGGCTGGGGCTGCCAAAGGGCCCGGAAAGGCCCCTGGGAGGCCCCCGGAGCGCATGAAGGGGTCACGGCAAAGCCGGGGGACAGCCGGAAAAGGGGGCCTCGTCGCCATCAAGACCGAGGGCCTGCCCGACGGCCGGACCAAGCGGATCTTCAAGGACAAAGCGACCGGCCGGATCGTCGAGAAGATCGAATAAGTCGGCCGGGAGTCCTCACCTCGGCGGGGCCAGCGAGATCAGCGCCCGCAGGGTCCGGAAACCCTCGATGTAATCCTCCGCCGTGAACGCCAGCGTCCGGGCATCCACCCTCTTGATCGTCGGCAGGAGCATGGCCCCCATGTCCGCCTGGGCGGACACGTGGTAACCGAGCTCGAAGCGGTATGGAGGGGCCGGTTTGTAGGGCTTGAACCGGGGCAGCCGGCCGAGCGCCTCCTTGACCCCCGCCGCGATCATCTGCCTAGCCTCCGCCAAGGGCACGAGCTTGGCCGCGAGACGGCCGAAGGCCTCCTTCACGGCCACCGTCACGATGTCTTTGCCCAGGATTTCCATGGCTTGCCCGCAGACGGCCGTATCGCCGGTAATGAGGACGACCGGCACCCCGTAATAGCCGGCGATCGCGGCGTTTAGCCCGAGCTCGGGCATCTCGACGCCGTTGACCCGGATCGACCGGACCACCGAACCGGAGATGGTGTGGTCGAGGATGGCGTTCTCTGTCCCCGCCTTGGCGTGATAGCCGATGAAGAGACAGGCCGCGAAGGTGGCGTCGATCCCCTGCATCATCGACAGCGGCTTGGGCGTGCCGCTGATGAGGATGGCCTTCGGATGGAGGTCGTCGGGATCGATGTTGCGCATGGAGCCGTGGGAATCGTTGACCACGACCTCCGTGGCCCCGGCGGCCAGGGCGGCCTCGACGGCGGCGTTGACGTCCTGGGCCATCCACCTGCGACCGTCGGCGTATTCGGCCGTACCGGAGGTCGTTTGATCGCCGTGGACGATCCCCGAGATCCCCTCCATATCGACCGAGATGAAGATCTTGAGCGGGGGTTTCGCGGCGGGCTTCGGCTGGCTCCCCAGCGCGGCGGCGAACAGGAGGATCGACGCGGCGGCCGCGCCGACGACCGACAACATGCGGGTCGAATGTTTCATGGCTACTCCTTGTGGGGCATCAGAAAAGGCCTTCGGGGTGTCATAACGCACGGCTCAGCGGGGGCCCGGGTCCGTGAAGGGGGCTTTGCGCCCGGGGCAGCGCTCCCGATCACAGAGCTGGCAGGCCACGAATCCCTCTTCCGATGGGAAGAGGATCCCGGAAATGGACTTGCGCGGCACCATGAGCATGCTCTCGGTCAGTCGCACGCCGATGAGCTTCTCCGGGTCGCCGAAGATCGAAAAGAGCTCGGTCTGCTCCGTGATGGGCCAGTCCTCGAGGGAGCCGGGGCTCATGCCCGAGAGCGGGCCGAGGCCGAAACGACTCTCGAGATATCCAGAGAGCCAGTCGGCCGCCTGCTCGAGGGCTATGTTGGCCATCTCTTCGAGGTAGTACTGCTTGAGAAGATCGGTCTGGGCGCCGGCTTCGCGCTCGATCCCGGGGCCGACGGTGATGATGTAGGGGAAGACCTTGTTGGCTTGCTCGAGGTTCCCGCGAAGGATGGGGCTATGGAACGTCACACCGGCGACCTCGACCGTCCCCTCCCCTTTCGCGCCGATATAGGCGACGTCATAGACGGCGAGGGGAGCGATGAGCCCGCGGGCCAGCCCGGCCAGGTCATCGAGGGAGGGGAAGCCGGCCCGCTCGGGGACGAACCGCAGCCGCTCGGCCAGATCCGAGGGATCAAGGGAGACCGGGAGGACGTCGAATATTTCCATGGCTAAGGGTCATTTCTATCCTGAACGGCCGCGAGAATCAAGGCTCCTTTGTCCGTTCGAGGGACGGCGACGTCTTCCTCCCGATATCCCGGCCATCCTTCGGCGGTTCGCTCGGCCTCTTCGTGTCCGGAATGGGGTATTGACTTTGCGTATATTAGGCCTTAAGATAGGCTCCAA
>JBFYNT010000021.1:0-4891 GCA_041304225.1 Candidatus Aminicenantota bacterium | reverse complement strand
GACGACGTCCGCCAGCTCTCGTCCGAGGGAATGATCCGCCGCTCGCCGCTCTCGTATTCGACCTCGATCCGGCAGGTCAGCCGGGGCGTTTCGTAGCCGTAGGACTGGGTGTGCCGGCCGTTGCCGAGGATGACCCCGACGGCGTTCCGGTCGCGGACGAGGGCCGTCACGTCGTGGGACGCGTACAGGGCTTTCTTCCGGTAATCCGTCCAGCCCGGATCGAGGACGCTCGTCCCGACCTTCTCGCCGTTGAGCCGGAGTTCGTAATGGCCGAGGCCGGAGATGTAGATCACGGCCAACGAGACGCGCTCCTCGAGGTGGAACTCCTTGCGCAGATAGACCGCGCAGGCCTGGGTGTCGTCGGCGCCCTGATGGCCGAGGAGCAGGGTGCCCTTGGAGCGGAACTCGCGGACCTTGCGGGCGGCGATCCACCGGGGCTTCCATTCGCCGGGATGGAGGAAGCCGGTGACGAAGGAGGCCGGCTCGCTCCAGGGACTGGGCCGGTCCTCCCGGCCCCACCAGCGGACCTTCCAATGGTAGCGGGCGCAGCTCATCAGAGGCTCGCCGGCGTACTCGAGCGCGGCCGCCCCGCCGCCGGCGTCGACGGCGTGGCTGTCCCAGAAGTCGCCGGTGTCGTTCCGCAGGAGCTCCGGGGCGGAGGAGACGAGGACCTGCCAGGACTTCGGGCGCTCGCCCCGGACCTCGCTCTCGACGGACCACGACAGGCGCGGCGAGGCGGTGTCGACGCCGAGGGGCTCGTCCAGGTATTCGCAACGGAGCCTGAGAGGCGGGCTAGGAAGCATGGCGGACCTCGATGCGGATCATGGTTTCGGCCGTGATTATAGTGGAAGCGTCTCCCGGCCGTAAAGCCGGGGGATTCACTGGGCTTCGGCCAGGAAGTAATCCGCGACCTCGACGCCGTAATCCTCTGGCCGGAGGGCGGCGGAGATCGTCCGTAGGAACCGGCCCGTCGCCGGATCGGTCTCGGCCAGGTCCACGACGTCGCCGTCGATCTTCCGGCCCTCGGCGTCGGCGATCAGCTTGACCCGGGGACGGAGCACGAGCTGCGGATCGTCGTTGAGGCCGAAGACGATCCCGATCTCGCCGGATTTCAAGGCGACCAGCGAGCCGACGGGGAAGACGCCTATCATGCCGACGAAGGCCTTGAGGATGACCGGGTGGAACTCGGTGCCGGAGAGCTCCAGCATCATGCTCATGGCCTCGGCCCGGGTAAACGCTTCCTTCCGGTAGACCCGCTTCGTCGTGACGGCGTCGAAGTAGTCGACGACCTTGACGATCTTACTGTAGAGGTTGACGTCTTCCTTCCGGAAATAGCGGGGATACCCGCCGAGGTCCTCCCTGATGTGGTGCTCCATGGCCACGTGGATGGCCCGGAGCGGCAGTCGCCGCGACTCCTTGAGGAGCACGAGTTTCTCAGCCCCTTTGACCGGGTGCTGCTCCATGATCTCCCGCTCCTCGGAGCTCAGCTTGGCCGGTTTGTTGAGGATCTCGATGGGAGTGTCGATCTTACCCAAGTCGTGGAAGAACGCGGCGATCCCCAGGTCGACGAGCTCCCCGCGGTTCAGCCCGAGCCGCCGGCCGAGGGCGGTGGCCAGCAGGCAGACGTTGACGGAGTGGTTGAGGGTGTACTCGTCGTAGTTCTTGAGGTTGGTCAGCCCGAAGACGAAGGATTCGTTGTCGACGATGTGGTTGTAGATGGACTGCATCAACCGCCGGGTCGTGTGGACCTTGACCCCCTCTCCCTTCTCGTTCCTCCGGTAGGAATCCTTCAGATGGGTGATGCCAAGAAAGAAGATCCGGGCCGTGTTCCGATTGAGGTTCGAAGGGGTCTTGAGCGCGGAGGCCTTCTCGAGGACGACGTGGATGACCTCGGCGGAGTCGACGTCGGCTTGCAGACGGGCGAAGGGCGAGCCGCCCGTCCTGTCCCGGCGGGCGAAGACGGGCATGAAGCGGAAGAGCTCCTCGAGGGTCAGGCCGGGCTTGAAGCCCAGAGCGTCGATCTCGCGGAGGCGGAACTCCTCCAGGACGCTCTTCAGGATGGGATAGATCGCGAGAGAGGACTTCAAGCGGATGCCGTTCAACAGGAGCGCGCCGTGGCGGACCCGGAAGATGGCCTCTTCCTCCTCCTTGAGGACCCGGGATAACGATCCGTAGAAGAGGCGCCCCTGCTCCTGAAAAGCGTCGTTCTTCGGATCGTGGATCTTGGCGATCTTGTCGACGATGTGGAAACGGATGAGCAACTCGACGGCCGCGCTCTGGAAGGCCTTGACGTCCTCGCCCCCTGAATGCCAGGCGGCGGGCGGGATCGTGTTCATGGGAGGGGTCATGTCCTTCCTTCTACTCGAAGGGGATCCCCGCGGCAGAGACCCGGGCCAGGGCCTCCGCGCACGCTCCGCGGACCTTCCGGCCGCGGCCCCGCGTCCCAGACTCCAGGACCTCCGCTGCCCTAGCGGTACTCATGCTCTCGAGCCCGGCGACGGCGGCCAACTTCATCTCCACGCTTTTGCCGGACGGCCACCAGGTCCTCCGCGCGAGGACGGCCGCGAGAAATTCCAGGGCCTCCGGCGACCGCGTCCGGCCGAGGAAAGACAGGATGGCCGACTTCTCTTTGAGGCTCTTTTTTCGGAATTCCGCGGCCGCGGCCTCTCCGATGAACTGGACGATCCTCGACCTCTCCTCGGCCGGGTTGAGTTTCAGGGCGGCCTGGATGCGGAGGTCCTCGTCCGGATCGTTGAGGAATCCGTGGAGGATGCGGTTGGCCTTTTCGCTCTGCAATCGCCCGAGGGCGTGGATGGTCTCGAGCTTGAGGTCGCGGCTCTTGAACATCAGGAAGGCCGCGAGGTGGGGGATGCCCCTCTCCTGGGGTAGCTCGGCGAGGAGCCGGATGATCTCCGTCGAGAGCGCGGGCCGGTTGTCGTTGGCGAGGCTGATCATGACCGCCGGATCGTGCTCGCTGAGGTCTTGGATGAATTCGAGGATCCGTCCCCGGACCTCCGGGTCGACCCGCTTCTCGAACAGGGCGCCGGCCGTCGAAAGGGTCGGCTTCCCCAGGATCCTGAAAAACGCTAGGAGGGAGGCCCATTCGACCGGCACGTCCGACGACAGAGCGGCCTCCACGGCCTCGAGGGCCTTGGGGCCCATCAACTTCTTCAATGCCGCCTCGATCATGCCGGTCTTCCCGGCCGGATCGGGCCCGAGATGGGACATGAGTTCCCGCGCCTTTTCGATGACGGCCTTGCCGACGGGGAACCGGCCGGCCCGGATCTGATCGAAGTGGAAGTCGGCCAGGACGTCCAAGCTCGCTGCGCAGATGGCCGGATCGGCCTCGAGGAAGACGATCTCGGCCGTCAGGTTGATGAACTCCTCTTCCGGGCTAAGATCACGGTTGGCCCGGACCAGCCTGTCGAGGTCGGTGAGGTCGGCTTCCGTCAGCCCTTTGTCCCCGGTCGTGGGGACGGGCAGGACCCCGGCCGATTCGTCGGGAGAAGGGGCCGGGGCGTGCCCGGACGGGATCGGGAGGCCCATCTCGGGAGGGCTGTCGTCCGGATCTACGGCCTCCCGGTCCCGGGCCACCTTCTCGAGATCGGCCGGCTTGAGCTCGATCCGTCCGTCGGCGAACCTCGACCGGTCGACCTTGACTTCGACCGATTCGTGGGCCAGGTCGGACGGCAGCTCGGGCAGGTTCTCGGTCGCCTGGACCTCCCGCTTCTCGGCTATGATCTGGTTCTCGAGGAACTCGTCGGGCGCGTAATACTGGATGTTGGAGAAATCGCTCTCCCATAGGGCGGCGACGATGTCGTTCTCGGCACCGGGTCTCTGCGAGACCGTCTTTATGAGCTCGAGGAATCCACGGATCTCGCGCCGGTCGAGGCCCCGGTAGAAGTAAAGGATCTCGGTCCCGTCCTTGTGGAAGAAGAAGGGCAGGCTCTTGATGGTCGCCTCGTCGGTGTAGACGACCTGGTCGGCGCAGCGGAAGGTGTATTCGCCGACCTCGACATCGAGCCTCGCGTAGCGCTCGAAGAAACCGTCGAATTTTTCGGCCAGGGAGTCCACGAACATCCTGACCGTGTCGTGGTCGGACGGGAAGATCTTCATGGCCGAGACGGCATTGGCCATGGTCGTGAGGATGTCCTTGCTTCGGGCGAGGTACCCGGAGAGGGCGGGGCCGGCGTCCAGAGGGCTCGCTTCAGAATTGTCGTGTACGGCGGGCAAGGCCTGTCCTTCCCCTTCGTCTGCTTTCGGTTCCCGCTTTCAGTTTAGCCAAAAACGGGCGGGCGTCAAGCGCGAAGAGGGGAGGGACGGGGCCCGGCTCAGTCCGCGGCTTCGGCCAGGAAGTAGTCGGAGACCTCGATGCCGTACTTGGCCGGATCGAGGGGCGTTGCGATCGTCCTCAGGTAACGGCCGGTCACGGGGTCCTTCTCGGCGAGATCGGCGAGCGGGCCGTCGATCTTGCGGCCGTCCGCGTCCGCGACGATCTTGACCGTCGGGCGGAGCAGGTAAGGCGTTTCGGGATTGAGGTCACGGACGATGCCGATCTCGCCCGTCGTCAAGGCCACGAGCGTGCCGATGGGGAAGACGCCCATCATGTTGACGAAGGCCTTCAGGATGACCGGGTTGAACTCCGTGCCGCTCTGCTCGAGCATGACGCTCAGGGCCTCGGCCCGGGTAAAATCCTTGGCCCGGTAGACGCGCCTCGTCGTGATGGCGTCGAAGACGTCGACGACCTTGACGATCTTGCTGAACAGGTTGACGTCCTCCTTCTTGAAGTAGCGCGGATAGCCGCTGAGGTCCTCCTTGATGTGGTGTTCCAGAGCGACGTGAATGGCCCGCAGCGGCAGACGCCGGAACTCCTTGAGGAGGAGGAGCTTCT
>JBFYNT010000020.1:0-16584 GCA_041304225.1 Candidatus Aminicenantota bacterium | reverse complement strand
GAGGGCAGCGCGCCGCTCTCGATGCGCCGCTTCCTCGACACGCTGGCGGGCCGGAAGATCGACGACGCGCCGTTCTAGCCGGGCCGCCTCGGGTTGACATCCCCCCGCAAGCGTAGGTAGTATGTTTTTTCCAGGGAAGGAGCGTGCCATGACCTACGGTTCACCTTTGGGAAGCCCCACCACCAACACCCACATGAAGAGCCCGGGACATCTGGCCACGGTCTCCGGCATGTGCGCCGCCTGCACGGCGGACTGCCCCGGGACCTGCGACATCGGCCTGTCGGCGATCCGCGGCGCGGAAGCGCTCCTGCCGTTCGCCGCCGACATCAACCAGTTCGCGTCGGAGAAGGCCTATCCGCTCGACTTCTCCCACTTCGCCATCAACGGCCGCGTCTTCGGTGTCGAGGGCCTGCCGCCCGACCCGATGGTCGCGACTTATCCGAACGCGGACATCCGGGCGAGCTTCGGCCTCTCCAAGCCGGTCCCCTGCGCGGCGCCGCTGGTCCTGCCGGCCATGGCCAAGCTGGCCTGGCGCGAGTATTTCGCCGGGGCCGCCCTGGCGGGAGTGCCCGTCGTCGTCGGCGAGGACGTCCTCTCCAAGGACCCCGGGCTGGCGATCGAGGGCCGGCGCGTCGTCGCGGCGCCGCTCGTGGCCGAGATGCTCGCCGCCTTCCGGAGGTACCATCGGGGTCTCGGCGACATCGTCCTCCAGGCCAACTGCGACGACGAGTTCCACGGGTTGCTCGAATACGCCATCGCCCGCCTCGAGGTCAAGTCGGTCGAGCTCAAGTTCGGACAGGCGGCCAAAGGCATCCAGGGCATGGGCCGCGTGCCCCGGATCGAGGACGCCCGACGCTTCAAAGCCCTCGGCTGGCTCGTCCTCCCGGACCCCGACGATCCGGCGGTGGACGAGGCCCACGGCCGCGGCGAAGGACCGGTCTTCGAGAGGATCGGCCGCTTGCCCATCTGGGACGAAGCCGGGCTCCTGGCCCGCGTCGCGCGGCTGCGCGAGCTCGGCGCGGAGCGGATCTGCTTCAAGACCGGCCCGTTCGCTCCCCGCGATATCGCGGTCATCCTCCGGGTCGCCTCCGAGGCCGGCGTCGACCTGGTGACCCTCGACGGGGCGGGCGGCGGGACCGGATCGAGCCCCGTCCGGATGATGGACGAGTGGGGCGTCCACGCGGTCACGCTCGAGTGCGCCGCTCATAAGATGCTGGCGGCCCTGGCCGCCAAGGGCCGGCCCCTGCCCCAGGTGGCCATCGCGGGAGGCTTCGCGGCCGAGGACCAGATATACAAGGGGCTCGCCCTCGGGGCGCCCCACATCGGATTCGTAGCGGTGGGCAGGGGCGCGATGGCCGCGGCCATGGTCGGAAAGCGGGTCGGCGAAGCGCTGGCGCGAGGAGAGACCCCCAAGGAGTTCGCCCGCTTCGGATCGCGGATCGAGGACGTCTTCGCCGACTACCGCCGGCTCAAGGCCGACTTCGGCGCCGAGACCGCCAAGATCCCGACCGGGGCGATCGGCGTCTACTCCTACCTGGATCGCCTGTCCACGGGCCTCCGCCAGCTCATGGCGCTCAACAGGAAGTTCGCGCTCCGCTTCATCGGCCGCGAGGACATCCTCCCGCTCACGGACGCCGCGGCGAAGACGAGCGGGATCCCCACCTACGAGGAGCTCACGGCGCGGGAGCTGTGACCGGTCCCGGCGTTTACCGGCCGGCCAGGAGCATCTTGGCCGTCGTCTCGCCGCCGTTGATCCGGTAGAGCATCGGCAACGGCCGGTCGAGGCCCTCGACGAACTCGGGCGCGTTCTCCCAACGGTAATTGAGGATATTGGCGTAGTCCGAGAAGTGCTGCCAGCGGCGCCGCGGCAGGCCGGTGACCATGTGGAAGTGGTTGGCCGGCATGCCCATCTTGGCCTGGCTCGCCGGGACGTGGTCGAAGGTCAGGAACGTGTGCGGCCAGGTGTAGTCGGAGGCGTGGCAGACCCGCTCGGCCAGCGGCGCGGGCAGCTCGATCGATTGGGCCTCGTCCTGGACCATGGTGAACAGGCCCGAGAGGTCGGAGAAGGCGATGCGCCCGGCCATGCCCTTGATGCCCTTGGGCGAGAGATAGCTCACCGAGAAGCCCAGGCCGGGGAAGTAGAACTCGACGGCCTTGAACAGGAACCAGCGGTCGCCGTAATCGAGGGAGCCGGAGCCGGAGTTGTCGCCGTCGATGAAGCCGCGCACCATCCAGGGCTCGCCCTTGTACTTGCGGAGGTCGAGGCCCAGGGCCTGGGCGTTCTTCTCGATCTCCCAGGGCTCGTAGACCTTGCGGAAGTCCATGAAAAGAGTGGGCTTGCCGCCGGAGAGCCAGCAGTAGGCGATCATCGTCAGGAGGGCCTGGATGTCGTTCTCGGTGGCGAACGGGACGACCGGCTTCCGGCCGGTGTGGTCCTCGGTCGAGTTGAAGAGCGACTCGGCGATGTCGCCCGTCGTCATCGGCAGGCCGCGGCGGTCCGAGCCCCAGGCCAGCTGGTTCGTCCAGCCGCCGCCGATGGCGTTGACGTCGCGCATGTAGTTCCGGATGATGAGGTAGAGGGCCAGGGCCTCGTCGAGCTTGGCCTTGTCGGCCGCGCCGAGGGCCGGCGCCTTGACGTCCTTGCCGGTCAGAATGGCCCGGCCGTACTTCTTGATCTCCTCGGAGTTGGCGTAGATGCGCCCCTTGAACTTGACGTTGACGGCCCAGTCGCGAAGGGCCTTGAGCTCCTCGGGGTCGTAGCCGCCCTTCTTGCGGAGCATGTCGGCGAAGAGCTTCATGGACTCGCGGGTGCTCTCCAGGCCGAACCAACGTCGGGCGGCGTGGACGTGGTTGAGGGCCGTCTCCATCTGCATGGAGTCGGTGTCGATGGCCACGAAGCGCTTGCCGCGGAGGGCGGCCCGGGCCAGCATGGCGTAGGCCAGGTCGACGATCTCCTCCTGGGTCTTGGCGTCGAACTCGGGGTTGAGGCCGGTCTCGGGCATCGACCCGATGACCATGGGGCAGAGGCGGCCGGTCTGAGCGTAGGCGCCGACCAAGGCGTCGATGCCGACGACCCCGGGCTTGGGGGCGTTGTTGCCGCCGACGCAGGCCAGGGGGAGAGACGGCGGGAAGTGGGCGGTCAGGGCCATGGCGGTCTTGCCCGGGAAGAACCAGGTGTCGGGGACGATGAGGATGGCCCCGGCGCCGGCCTCGAGCAGCTCGCGGGCGGCGGCGTCGGCCGTGCTCTCGCTGTCGACGAGCTTGGAGCAGGTGAAGACGTTGGGGGCGGAGCCGTCGGGCAGGCGCAGACGCTTGGCCAGCAGGGCGGCCGTCATCCGGCCGATGTTGAAGGCCCGGGTCCGCGATTCCTCGTCGATGCGCGGGTCGCAGGGGACGAAGACGCCGAGGGTGGGGGCGCCGGGTCTCTTCTTTCCCGTATAGGGCATGACATCCTCCGTGCCGGGCGGCGCGAGGCCGCTCGCCTTTCAAATGTATTCGATGGTGGCCGGGGGCTTGGAGGTCAGCTCGTAGGCGACGCGGGTGACCTCGGGCAGCTCGGCCGTGATCCTCTTGGAGATCTTGATCAGCGTGGGCCAGGGCAGGGGCGACGGCTCGGCGGTCATGGCGTCCCGGCTCTCGACCGAGCGGACGATGACGATGCTGCCGAGGTGGCGCTTGCCGTCGACGATGCCGGTGCCCTTGTCCTCGAGCAGCACGGCGAAGGCCTGGAAGGGCTTGTGGGCCGCGACCTCTTCCTCGACGATGGAAGTGGCCGCACGGACGAGGTCGACGCGCTCGGGCGTCACTTCGCCGATGATGCGGGTGGCCAGGGCGGGGCCGGGGAAGGGCATGCGGTTCCAGATGGACTCGGGCAGGCCGAGCTCCTTGGACACCAGGCGGACCTCGTGCTTGAAGAGCTCCTTGAGGGGCTCGATGACCTTGAAGCCGAAGCCCTTCTCGGGGTCGATGCCGATCTGCTCGAGGATGTTGTGCTGGGTCTTGAGGCCCTTCTGGGTCTCGATGATGTCGGCCGCGATGGTGCCCTGGATGAGGAAGCGGGCCTTGCTCTTGAGGACCTCCTTGCCGAAGGAGCTGTAGAAGGCGTAGCGGAAGGCCTTGCGCTTCTCCTCGGGGTCGGCCTTGCCCTTAAGGGCCGCGAAGTACTCCTTCTTCTTGTCGGCGATGTCGACCTTGATGCCGAGGCCGGCGAAGATCTTGACGATCTCCTGGGGCTCGCCGGCCCGCATCAGCCCGTGGTCGATGAAGACCGACTTGAGCCGGGAGCCGAGGGCGCGGTGGGCCAGGACGGTGCAGGCGGAGCTGTCGACGCCGCCGGACAGGGCCGAGATGGCCTTGCCGTCGCCGACCGTCTTCTTGATCTCCTCGATCTGGGTCTCGATGAACTTCTTGACGTTCATGGGTTCCCTCCTGTCTCTTCGCCTCATCATACTTATTTAAAAAGAAGGGGTCAAACCTACCTTCTATCACTTTCTGATAAAAGGTAGGTTTGACCCCTTCTGGCGGTCCCTCCCCTCGCGGCGGGAGGGAAAAATCACCTCCCCGATAGCCGCGGCGGGCGATTGACCGGACCGGCCCGCCCCCCGATAATCGGGCCATCGCAAGGCGGGCCTCAAACCAAGGCTATTGCGAAAAAATGGGGCAGGACACGGGGATTCCTCTCCAGGCCCGCCTTGCATCTTACCTCCTCCTCGATGTTACCCTATCCGAAGGCGGGTAGGGCCCTATCCCGTTTCCGGGCGTTCCTCTCTAGGCGGCGATGGATGTCGCCTCGAAGATCCCCGTGGCGGAGGGGGGACCCGCGCAGCGGGGGGAACCGCGCAGCGGGGGGAACCGACTGAACTGGTTCCCGGGGGGCCGGGGAGCTAGAGGCGATATCCTGAGCCAAAAGCCGAGAGAGGGACCTCCCCGAAACAGGAGAAGAGGCCCGGTTTTTGCACTCCCTCCCCGCTTTCGGATACGATAGGCTCCCGAGTCCCCCAGGAGGAGCCCATGAAACACCGTTGCCTCGCCGTCCCGATCCTCGCCCTCGCCACGATCGCCGCGGCGGCCGCCGCCCTGGCGGCCACCTATCCCTCGACCCCGCTCGAGAAGAGGGTCAAGGCCCTCACCGAAAGGCTCGCCCCCGAGCTCATCGACATCCGCCGCGACATCCACTGCAACCCCGAGATCGGCAACCACCTGCCGCGAACGGCGGCCATCGTCGCCGACCACTTCCGCAAGCTCGGCCTCGAGGTCCGGACGGGATTCGCCGACAGCGGCGTCATCGGCATCCTCAAGGGCGGCAAGCCTGGCCCGGTCGTGGCCATGCGCGGCGACATGGACGCCCTGCCCATCACCGAGGAGACCGACGTGCCCTTCGCCTCCAAGGTCAAGTCCGTCGTCGACGGCCGCGAAACGGGGCTCATGCACGCCTGCGGCCATGACATCCATACGACCCTCTTGATGGGCGTCGCCTCGGTCCTCGCGGCCGTCAAGGCCGATCTTCCCGGCACGGTCGTCTTCATCGCCCAGCCGGGCGAGGAATGCTGCGACGGCGCCAAGCTCATGATCGCCGAAGGCGCCTTCAAGGACATCGTCCCCCAGGCCTTCTTCGCCTACCACGTCGACGACACCCTCCATGCCGGCAAGATCGGCTACACCTCGGGCTTCATGTCGGCCAACGTCGACGGCTTCAGCCTCGAGATCCGGTCCGAGGGCTGCCACGGCGCCAGCCCCTGGTCCTGCGTCGATCCCATCGTCGTCGGCGCCGAGATCGTCACCGCCCTCCAGGTGCTGGTGGCCCGCGAGTTCAGCGTCCACAACAACACCGTCATCACGGTCGGCTCTTTCCACTCCGGCAGCGCCCCCAACATCATCCCCCGCTCGGCCCGGCTCGAGGCCACGGTCCGCAACTACGGCGAAGACCAGCGCCGCGTCCTCCAGGACAAGATCACCCGCCTGGTCACCCACATCTGCGAGGCCGCCGGCGCCCCGTTCGACCTCCGCTACAGCTTCGGGACGATGTCCGTCTACAACGACCCGGCCCTGACCGCGGCGGCCCTGGCGACGGCCGGGCACGTCCTCGGCTCGACGGCGGCCCTGGTCGAGCAGAAGCCGGAGATGGGCGGGGAGGACTTCAGCGCGTTCGGGACGATCGGCCCGGCCGTGATGTTCAACCTGGGCGTCGTCCCCCCGGGCCTCGAGTCCACGGCCGTCCACTCGCCGACCTTCATCGCCGACGAGGCCGCCATCCCCATCGGCGTCAACCTGATGGCCAATATCATCCTCGATCACCAGGCCAAGGCGGCCCGGGCGGCCGCCAAGAAATGAGCCGGGTTGATATCCCCGGCCCCGTCGACTAAAATTGGGGACGCGGCCATCCCCGCGGGAAACACAAGAGGAGGACAACCATGAAAAGAACGCTCGTCGCGGTATTGACCATCAGCCTGGTGCTGATGAGCTTCGGTTGCGCCAACTGGAGCAAGACGGCCAAGGGCGCCGCGATCGGGGCGGCGGGCGGCGCCGTCGTCGGCGGCGTCATCGGCAAGATCGCCGGCAACACCCTGCTCGGGGCCATCGCCGGGGCCGCGTTGGGCGGGGCCGCCGGGGCCTTCATCGGCCGGCACATGGACAAGCAGGCCGCGGAGATGCGCCGGGACCTCCAGGGCGCCAAGGTCGAACGCGTCGGCGAGGGCATCAAGATCACCTTCGACTCGGGCCTGCTGTTCGACATCAACAAGTACGACCTCCGGGCCACGAGCCAGGACAACCTGACCAAGCTGGCCGCCATCCTCAACAAGTACCCCGACACCAACATCCTGGTCGAAGGCCACACCGACTCGACCGGCACGCGCGAGATCAACATGCCGCTGTCGGAGAACCGGGCCAAGGCCGTCAAGGACTTCCTGGCCGTGCAAAACGTGCTGGCCACCCGCTTCACGGTCCACGGCTACGGGCCCGACCAGCCCCTCGGCGACAACGCCACGGCCGAAGGCCGCCAGACGAACCGCCGCGTCGACCTGGCCATCATGGCCAACGACAAGCTGAAGAAGGTGGCCCAGGAATCCGTCAAGGGCGTCTCGTGAGGCTCCCTCTCGCCGCCGGGGCCGTCCTGGCCCTGTTCCTCGCCGTCGCGGCCGCCCAAGCCCAGGCCCCGTCGCCCCCCCCCGACGCGGACCGCGAGACCGATCCGCTCGTCCTAGCCAAGCTGGACCGTTGGCAGGACTGGAAGTTCGGCCTGATGATGCACTGGGGCCCCTATAGCCAGTGGGGTGTCGTCGAATCCTGGTCCATCTGCTCCGAGGACGAGCCGTGGTGCCGCCGTTCGACGCCGGACTACGTCGCCTACAAGAAGGCCTACGTGGCCCAGCCGCGGACCTTCAACCCGGTCAAGTTCGATCCGGACAAATGGGCCGCCGCGGCCAAGGCCGCCGGGATGCGCTACGTCGTCATGACCTCCAAGCACCACGACGGCTTCACCATGTACGACACCAAGCAGACGGACTACCGCATCACCGGGCCGGACGTGCCCTTCCGCGCCCATCCCAAGGCCGACTCGCTCAAGGCCGTGTTCGACGCCTTCCGCTCCCGCGGCTTCGGCACCGGGGCCTATTTCTCCAAGCCCGACTGGCATCACCCCGACTTCTGGGCGCCCGAGTGGGCCACCCCCGACCGCAACGTCAACTACAGCATCGACCGCTACCCCGAGCGCTGGCAGCGCTTCCGCGACTTCACCTACCGTCAGATCGAGGAGATCGTCTCCGGCTACGGGCCGCTCGACATCCTCTGGCTCGACGGCGGCTGGGTCCGGCCCGCGCCGATGATCGAGACCGCCCCGGGCCACTTCGTCAAGAACGCCAAGAACATGGACATCGACATGCCGCGGATCGCGGCCATGGCCCGCCGCCGCCAGCCGGGCCTGCTCGTCGTCGACCGCACCGTCACCGGCCGCTACGAGAACTATCGCACGCCCGAGCAGGAGGTCCCGGAGAAGCCCCTCCCCTACGCCTGGGAGACCTGCATGACCATGGGCGACTCCTGGTCGTATGTCCCCGGCGACCGCTACAAGTCCGCCAACCGCCTCATCCACCTGCTCGTCGACATCGTCTCCAAGGGCGGCAACTTCCTGCTCAACATCGGGCCGAGCCCCGAGGGCGAGTTCGCGCCCGAGGCCCTCGACCGGCTGCGCGAGCTCGGCGAGTGGATGACGATCAACTCGGAGGCGATCTACGGGACGCGGCCGGTCGCCCCCTACAAAGAGGTCAAGACCTGCTTCACGGCCATCCCCGACGGCACGGTCCACGCCATCTATCTCGCCGGCGAGGACGAACCGGCGCCTCCGGCCAAGCTCATGCTGACCTCGATCGCGCCGGTCCCGGGGAGCGCGGTCCGCATGCTCGGCGTTCGCGAGCCGGTCCGCTGGGAAAAGATCGGCCAGGGCGCGCTCCTGACGCTCCCGGCGGGCGCCGTGGCCAAGCCTCCCTGCCGCCACGCCTGGGTCTTCAAGTTCAAGGCGGCCCGGCCGGTCAAGGGCGGAGGCGGATGACGGCCGGCCGGCCCGGAGTGCTCCTGGCCCTCGTCGCGGCCGCGGCGGTCCCGGCCGGCGCCGCGGAGCTCCGGGGCTACGGCCGGACGATCGACGGCGCGGTCCTGTCCTATCATTCCCCCTATCCCGACGTCACTTCGGCCCTCATCACCCGGGCCTCGGACGGGGCCATGGCCATCACCTGGGAGACCGAGCCCGTTCCGGCCGGCTGGAAGGGCGGCCCGGCGACCTTCATCTGGCTGGCCGGCCACGCCACGGGCAAGGGCGCCCACCGCTTCGACCTCATGATAGACGGCCAGCCGGCCCTGAGCTTCCGGACCTCGGCCGACGCGTCGCGCCGGACGTGGCGGGAAACGGGCGCGGACGGCATCTCCCTCTCCTTCGAGACGCTCATGGTCGACCAATTCGACGAGCTCTTCGGCTTCATGCGGCTCGAAGTGCCCGCCTCTCGTCTCCGCCCCGGCCACGCGCTGCGGCTCGAGGTCACCGGCGAGAAGGCCGGAAGCAACGACTGGTTCATGACCTTCCGCGACGACCTCCGGCGCGAGGTCTGGGCCCGGAGCGAGCAGGCCCTGGTCCGCAAGGACGGCCGGCTCTTCCAGGTCGTCCGGGTCGAGATGAGCCACCTCGGGGCGCCCGGCGGGGCGGTCGTCTCCTGCGGCGGCTCGGCCAGGTCCCGCCTCGAGCTCAAGCTGGGCTACAACGCCCTCGAGTTCCTGCTGCCGGCCGTCGACAAGGAAACGCGCGTTCCCATCGAAGTGGCGCTCGACGACGGCTCGGTCCGCCGCGGCGAGCTCGCGGTCAAGCCGGTCGTCCCCCGCGAGATCTGGCTCTTGCCCCACTCCCACGTCGACATCGGCTATTCGGACCCCCAGCCCGTCGTCGAGAAGAACCACTGGCGGTATTTTCGGGAAGCGATCGAGCTGGCCAAGGCCTCGGCCGGGAATCCACCCGGGGCGCGCTTCAAGTGGAACACCGAGCAGGCTTGGGCGGTCGAGACCTGGTTCCGTCAGGCCGGGGAAGCCGAGAAGTCGGCCTTCCTCGCCGCCATGCGCGAGGGTTCGATCGATCTTCAGGCGACATTGGCCGGCGTCTTGACCGGCCTCAGTCATCCCGAAGAGCTCGTCCATCTCACCGCGTTCGCCCGGGGCCTGGGCCGGACCGCGGGCGTCCCCGTCCGATCGGTCATGGTCACCGATATCCCCGGCCAGTCCTGGTCGTTCATGCAAGCCTTGGCCCTGGCCGGGATCAAGTACGTGTCGAGCGGCCCGAACTACATGCCGAGCCTTTTCGACGGCGGCGACCGCATCGGCTGGGCGCTCAAGGCCTGGGGCGACAAGCCGTTCTATTGGCTTTCGCCGTCGGGCAAGGAGCGCGTCCTGTTCTGGATGGCCGGCCGCGGCTACTCCTGGTTCCACGGGCTCAACATGGGTTCGCTGGCCAAGGCCCCCGGCTATCGCATCTTCGAGTACATGGACGAGCTCGAAGAGAAGGGCTACCCGTACTCGATGGTCCAGGTGCGATACACGGTCGGCGGCGACAACGGACCGCCCGATCCGGGGCTCGCGGACACCGTGAAGCGCTGGAACGAGACCTACGCTTCGCCGAAGATCGTCATCGCCACGGCCTCGGAGATGTTCGCCGAGCTCGAGCGCCGGCACGGGAAGAGCCTGCCCGAGGTCCGCGGCGATCTCACCGGCTACTGGGAAGACGGGGCGGCTTCGTCGGCCAAGGAGACGGCCATGAGCCGGACGAGCGCCGGGCGCCTCGTCCAAGCCGAGTCCTTGTGGTCCATCCTGGGCCGGCCGGGGTTCTCCGCGGAGAAGGACGAAGAGGCCTGGCGCCAGGTCGTTCTTTTCAGTGAGCCCACCTGGGGCGCCCACGACAGCGTCTCGAACCCCGACGGCGAGGGCCCGCGGGCCCAGTGGGAGTACAAGAAGGCCTTCGCCGGGCGGGCCGAGCGGATGTCGAACGAACTTCTCGCCGCGGCCGCCGCGAGCGCCGCGGCGCCCGTCGTCATCTACGGCCGGCAGGCCATCGACGTCGTCAACACCTGCTCGTGGGAGAGGACGGACCTCGTCCTCGTCCCGTGGGCGATATCGGAGGCCGGCGACCGGGTCGAGGACGAGACCGGCACGGCCGTCCCCTCGCAGCGGCTCGGGACCGGCGAGCTGGCCTTCGTCGCCCGGAACGTGCCGGGTCTGGGGGCCAGGCGCTATTTCGTCGGCGCGGGGCAGGCGGACGAAACCAAGGATGTGAGCAGGACTCCCGGACTGAGCGTTGCGGGCGGGGCTCTCGGAACGGTCCAGAGCCTGGCCTGGATGAACGGGGGCAAGACCCGCGAACTGGTCGACCTCTCGAAGCTTCCCGGCTTGGGGCATTATCTCTATGTGCCGGGGGTCGATCCCGAAAAAGCCGTGACCCCCTCCGACGGCGACTTTAGCTTCGTCGAGGGGCCGGTGCTGACTTCGATCATCGCGCGGACGGAGGCACCGGGGGCCCACGGGCTTCTTCGTGAATACCGCATTGTCGAAGGCGTCGACCGGCTCGATATCGCGGTGACCATCGACAAGAAGCCGGTGCGCGATAAGGAAAGCGTCCACATCGCTTTTCCCTTCGCCGTCCCCGGCGGCACGGCCCGGGTCGACGTCGGTTGGGCTTCCGTTCGGCCGGAGACCGACCAGCTCGACGGGGCCTGCAGGGACTTCTTCTGCGCCCGCGACAGCGTCGACATCTCGAACGGGGAATTCGGCGTGACCTGGACGTCCCTCGACGCGCCGCTCGTCGAGATCGGCGCTCTGACGGACGAAACGCCCCGCGAGAGCGAACGGCGGGTCTGGCTCCGCAAGCTCGAGCCCTCGACGACGGTCTACTCCTACGCCATGAACAACTACTGGCACACCAACTACAAGGCCGACCAGGAAGGCCCCGTGACCCTTCGTTATGCCGTCTCGCCCCACCTCGGATCCGACCCGGCGGTCGACAGGAAGCTCGCCCTGGAGGCCTCGACGCCGCTCGTCATCGTCCCCGCCGACCCCGGCCGCCCGGCGCCCCGCTTCCCGCTTGCCGTCGAGCACGGGCCCATTATCGCCACCTCCCTCAAGCCCATGGCCGATGGCCAAGGCTGGATCCTCAGGCTGTATAACGCTTCCGATCGTCCCGAAACGCTCCGGCTCTCGGGCGAGGCCTTCGATCGCGGCCGGGTCTTCCTGAGCGACGTCGACGGCGCCCGGGGCCCCCGCCTCTCCGCTCCCCTCGAACTCCCCCCCTCCGGCCTCCTCACTCTTCTCATCCATAAATAATAGGGACGTCTCTACTTAATTCCTTCATCTCTATCGAGGCCCTATCAGGGGCTGAGGGTATCATCAGAGTGAGCATCAGCCGTGTTTTAGCCGTTCCGGAGCCGGACGAGGGCAGTTTCCCTGCGGCGAATTATCTGAAAAGAGCTCTTTCCGGATATTTCTCAGAAGTACGGCTCCGAGTTGCTCCGCCGTACTTCTGAAGGTCGCTCCCCGGAGTCCGCTCCCTGCTGGCCGAGTCCGGTGAACGGAACGGCGTGAAAAATCACGGCAGCGAACGAGGATGATGCCCGAAGCCCAACTAAAGGGCCGAGGCGATGGGGGCAACCGTTTGGCCCTCTTGGGGCGTTCCGATATAATGGATGCATCGCAGTTTCGGGAGGCAATATGACCACCGCTCGCACACGCCCCTTCGGAAAGCCCTTCGGGATCCTCGCGGTCTTCGGCCTGATCATCGCCCTGGCCGCCGTCCCGCCGGCTTCCCTTTCCCAATACGCCGATCAGACCATGTCCCGCCGGGATGAGACCCGGTACAAGCCCGGCATGTTCTTCGACCGGGCCGTCACGCTCGGCGACCTGTGGTACCTCCAGTCCTCGGAAAAGGCCAAGAGCACGGGGGAGCAGATCTCGCTCCCCGGCTTCAAGGTCGAGTCCTGGTACCCGGCCGTAGTCCCCTCGACCGTTCTGGGGACGCTCGTCGAGAACAACGTCTATAGGGACATCTTCGTCGGCAAGAACCTGGCCGACGTGCCCAAGGCCCCCTTCCAGGCGTCCTGGTGGTACCGCAAGGAGTTCACGGTGCCCCAAGGCCCCGGCCTCACGCGCGCCCGGCTCGAGTTCGACGGCGTCAACTACCGGGCCAACATCTGGCTCAACGGCAAGAAAGTGGCCGACGCCAAGGACATCTACGGCGCCTACCGGCGCTTCGTCATCGACATCACGGCGGACGCCAAGTCCACGGAGAAGAACGTCCTGGCCGTCGAGGTCTTCCCGCCCAAGCCCGGCGAGCCCACGGTCGGCTGGGTCGACTGGAACCCCGCCCCGCCCGACAACGCCATGGGCCTGTTCCGGGAGGTCCGGATCAGGGCCACCGGCGACGTCTCCGTCGAGAACCCCTTCGTCGTGACCAAGCTCGACCTGGCCGCCTTCAAGGAGGCCCGGCTGACGGTCTCGGCCGACGTCGTCAACCACGCCGACGCCGACGTGACCGGCACGCTCGCCGGGCAGTTCGAGGGCCGGAAGTTCTCCCGCGAGGTGACCCTCCGCCCCCGGGAGACCCGCCGCGTCGAGTTCGCTCCGGAATCGACGCCCGAGCTCGTCGTCGCCGACCCGCGGGTCTGGTGGACCCACGACCTCGGTCCGCAGGAGCTCTACCTCCTCAATCTCTCCTTCACCCTGAAAAAGGGCCAGGCGGCCGATAAGGACGCCCCGGCCCCGCCGCCCGACCCCGAGGAGGACGCTCCCAAAGGCAAGGCCAAAGCCAAGGCCCGCGTCCCGGGCATGCCCCGGACGATCCCCTCCGACGCCCGGTCCGTCCGTTTCGGCATCCGCGAGGTCGGAGACTACCGGACCGAACAGGGCCACCGCGGCTTCACGCTCAACGGCCGCAAGGTCCTCATCCGCGGCGGCGGCTGGACCGACGACCTCCTCCTCGACGTCAAGCCCCGCAAGCTCGCCGCCGAGGTCCTCTACGCCCGCCAGATGAATCTCAACGCCTTGCGCCTCGAAGGCTTCTGGGGCACGAGCCAGGCCCTCTACGACCTCTGCGACCGGGTCGGCATCCTGGTCATGGTCGGCTGGAGCTGTCACTGGGAATGGGAGAACTACCTGGGCCGGCCGGCCGACGAGCCCTACGGCGGCATCACCACGCCGGAGCTCATCGACCTGGTCGCCGAGTCCTGGGAGCACCAGCTCCTCTGGCTCCGCAACCACCCCTCCATCTTCGTCTGGGCCCAGGCCAGCGACATGCTCCCCCATCCCGACCTCGAGCGCCGCTACATCGAGATCCAGAAGAGGGTCGATCCCACGCGGCCGACCCTGGTCTCGACCAAGGACAAGACCAGCGAGATCACCGGCCCCTCAGGGGTCAAGATGCGCGGGCCCTACGACTACGTCCCGCCCGTCTACTGGTACGTCGACACCGAGAACGGCGGCGCCTTCGGCTTCAACACCGAGACCGGCCCCGGGCCGCAGGTCCCGCCGCTCGAGAGCCTGCGGCGGATGATCCCCGAGGACAAGCTCTGGCCCATCAACGACGTCTGGGACTTCCACTGCTGCCGCGGCAAGTTCAAGACCCTCGACCGCTACAACGAGGCCATGGACAAGCGCCTGGGCCCGGCCGCGGACCTCGAGGATTACCTGCGCAAGGCCCAGTTCCTGAACTACGAGGGCATGCGGGCCATGTTCGAGGCCTTCGTCGCCAACAAGCCCCGGGCGACGGGCGTCATCCAGTGGATGTACAACTCCGCCTGGCCGAAGCTCTGGTGGCAGCTCTACGACTACTACCTCCAGCCGAACGGCGCCTTCTACGGCGCCCGCAAGGCCGGCGAGCCCGTCCACCTGATCTACAACTACGGCAACCGGGAGATCGTCGCGGCCAACAGCGTCGCGGCGCCCGCGCCCAAGCTCAAAGCCACCGTCCGGCTCCTCGACGCCGGCCTCAAGGACGTCATTTCCAAGACGGTCGATTTCGGTCTCCTGGCCGACGAGGTCAAGACGATCGACGTCCTCCAGATCCCCTCCGGCCCCTCCCCCGTCTACTATCTCGACCTGCGCGTCTTCAGGGAAAAGGGGCAACTGGTCGACGCCAACTTCTACTGTCTGTCGGCCAAGCCGGAGACGCTGGACGAGGCGGCCGCGACCTGGTACGTGACGCCCGTCAAGGATTACGCCGACCTCACCGCGCTCGCCGATCTGAAGCCTGTGGCCGTGAAAGTCCGGGCCAAGTTCGACAAGGACCGCGCCTCGACCAAGGTCGCGGTCGACCTCGAGAATCCCTCGGACGACCTGGCCCTGATGGTCGAGATCCGCGTCGTCCGCGAGGCCACCGGAGAGCCGGTGCTGCCGATCTATCTCGACGACAATTACATCACCCTGCTTCCGAAGGAGACGCGCCGGATCTCCGGGTTCTTCACCACCGAGGACCTGCTCGGCGAGACGCCGGCCGTGAAGATCCGCGGCTGGAACGTCCAGCAAGCGGAGAAATGAAGCCGTTCGTCTGCCGGCTGTCGCCCGCGAGGGCGGCCCGGAGACGGCCGCGCCTCTCCGGGCGCCGGCGGGATCCGGGCGTCAGTCGACGCCGAACGACTTGCCGATGACCTCGAGGAGCTCCGAGTGGCCTGAGCGCCTGTCCCCGCCGAGCTCCCAGATGATGACTCCCGCCGAGCCCTGGTCCTTGACGTATTGGCACTTCAGCCCGACCGAGCTCATGTCGTCGAAGGAGATGATCATGGTCCCGTCGGTCCGGCGCAGATACGGGACCTGGGCGCCGGTGTCCCAGGTCCGGGGCCAATCGGACAAGGACAGGGCCATGACGTCCTTGTAAGACCAGCCCGCGCTGGTCGTGAACGGCAGGCCCAGGCCGCCGCAGTCGAAGGACCGGCCGAAGAAAGGCACGCCGATGAGCAGCTTGGCCAGGGGCACCTGGCGGCCGCGGGCGTAGAGGAACGTCGCGTCGACCGAGCCGCAGGCGTCGCCCGCGGAAGCGAAGAGCGGGGCGTTGTGCCCCGCGTGGCCGGACCACGACCCGTGATAGTCGTAGGTCATGAAGCCGATGAGGTCGAAGTCGTCGGCCAGACGCTCGAAGTCGATCCAGCGCCCGTGGTAGTTGTTCGCGGGCGCGGCCATGGTCACCAGGAGCGCCGGCGTCCGGGCCCGGAAGGCCGCCGCGAGCGCCTCGACGAACGAGCTGAAATCGGCTTTTTCCGTGTCGTTGGAGACGAACTCCCAATCGAGGTCCACGCCGTCGTAGGCGTGGGCCTGGCAGAAGTCGACGAGCTGGCCGATGAACCGCGACCGGTTCGCGGCGGTCGCGGCCATGCCGGGAAAGCCCTCGCAGTTGCCCCAGCCGCCGAGCCCGAGGATCATCTTGACCCCCGCGTCGTGGGCCGCCGCGTTGAGCGCGGGATAGAGGAGGCCGGCCGGCACGACCAGGTTCCCCGACGAGTCCGGCCAGGCGAAGGCATGGGCGATATGCGTGAGGTACCTGTACTCGATCTGGGTGTGATCGAACGCGGGTTTCGTCCAAGACGCGTAGTAGCCCATGACGACCCGGTTGGGCCGGGAGGGCTCTTCAGGCACCTGGGCGACCCGGCAGGAGGCGAAGGCGACAAGGAGGATGGCCGGGACGGCGCGAAGGACGGGAGACCGCATGTTTCCTCCTGTCTCCATTTCTATCTTATCGGAGGTCGTTTTTCAATGCCGCGGCGCGAAAGCGGGAGACAGGAGCAAGGCCACGGGCAGGATGACGGACCGGGAGCGCTTGATCACGATCCCTCCCGGACGAACGGGATCAGCCGGTCTCGGGCAGGCAGAACGACACCGTGCGCTCTTCGCCGCAGGCGACGCAGCGGAACGAAGCCTCGAGCTTTTCGCACTTGACGCCCTTGCCGGTCCGCAGGGCGGTCGCCCACCGGCCGCCGCACGCCCCGCACGACGCGGGCATGACCAGCGAGACCTTGGCTTTGCGGGCCCGCCCGCCGGAGCGGGGAACGTCGACCGCGCGGACGCGGAGCTCGAGGC
>JBFYNT010000019.1:0-6942 GCA_041304225.1 Candidatus Aminicenantota bacterium | reverse complement strand
GCCGTTCGCCGGGCGCCTCATCGACCGGGTGGGGAAGAGGACGACGTTCATGATCGCCGGCTCGCTTCTCCTCATCCCCTGCCACCTGGCCATGGGCCTGACGGGGATCTACCCGGCCTATCCGATGATCCTGCTCGGCTTCGCCTTCGTCCTCGTTCCGGCCGCCCTGTGGCCGTCGGTGCCGCTCATCGTCCGGCCGGAGCGCGTCGGCACGGCCTTCGGCCTGATGACGGCCATCCAGAACATCGGCCTGGGGCTCTTCCCTCTCCTCAACGGCCTGCTTCGGGACAAGACGGGGGATTACGTCGCCAGCCAGATCATGTTCGCCAGCCTGGGCCTGGTCGGCCTGACGTTCGCACTTCTGCTCAAGCGGGCCGACCGGCGCGAGGGCGGCGTGCTCGAAAGCCCGCAGAAGGCCAAGGCCTAGAGAGCCTCATCAAGCGCGCGTCCGCACCCGAGCGGTTACATAGCTTTTATAAACTTTATATTTACAAAGTTAACCGATAAGTTTAATCTGAGAACAGAATGGAAAACAATAAGACGACCCTGGCCGTCAAAGTGAGCTATGCCGTCGCCGAGCGTGTCAAACGGTTCTGCCGTGAGCGCGGGGTCAAGTACGGCTTCTTCGTCGAGCGGGCCATCGTGGAATCTCTCGACCGGGAAGAGCTCAAGGAAGACCTGGTGGAACTGAAAGACCTCCGGGCCCTTGAAAGCCAGGCTGTCCCGCTGGACGATTACCTCAAGAAGCGCCGTGTATGACGTCTTCGTCCTCCCTCAGGCGGGGAAGGACCTCGATAAGCTCGACCCTTCGGTCTTCGAACGCATCGTCAAAAGAATGCGGCTCCTGTCCAATGACCCTCGCCCTCAGGGCTCCCTCAAGATGACGGCCGAGGAGGGACATCGGATCAGGATCGGGGACCATCGGGTCCTCTATCGCGTCGACGATGACTCGAAACGGGTCTATGTCTACCGGATCAAAAATCGCAAGTACGCCTATCGCTGATCGCCTCCGCCCAAGCTGAAGGGGAGAGGGCTGCCTAACTCCGGCGCGACACGTTTCCTCCTGAGTTGCATTCCCGGTCCTTTGGTGGTATCTTTCTGCCAACCATCAGCCGGGGAGTAGGGGAATGAAGTGTCCTCGCTGCGGCAGTAAAAATCCTGATTCGACGCGCTTCTGCGGAAGCTGCGCCGCGCCGTTGGCGCCGGCCGGTCCGCCGACGGTCTCGATGACGGAAACGCTCGAGACGCCCGTTCCGGCGATCGCCAGGGATACCCTGGTGGCCGGCAAATACCGGGTCATCGACGAGGTCGGCGCCGGAGGCATGGGCATCGTCTACAAGGCCGAGGACATCAAACTCAAGCGGTGCGTGGCCCTGAAGTTCCTGCCCCCGCACCTCCTAGACTCCCCCGAGATCAAGGAGCGCTTCCTCATCGAGGCCCAGGCCGCCGCGGCCCTGTCCCACCCGAACATCTGCGTCATTCACGAGGTCGGCGAGAGCGAGGAGCGGCCGTACATCGCCATGGAGTTCGTGGACGGGGAGACGCTGCGCGATCGCCTCCGCCGGGCGCCCCTGAAGGCGCCGGAGGCCCTGGACGCCGCCATCCAGGTCGCCGCCGGCCTCGGCGAGGCCCATCGCAAGGGCATCATCCACCGCGACGTCAAGAGCGCCAACATCATGGTGACGGACAAGGGACAGGCCAAGATCATGGATTTCGGCCTGGCCAAGCTCCGGGGCGGATCATCGCTGACCAGGAGCCAGACGACGGTCGGCACCGTCGCCTACATGTCGCCCGAACAGGCCCAGGGCGAGGACCTCGACCAGCGGACGGACCTCTGGTCGCTGGGGGTCGTTCTTTACGAGATGCTGACGGGCGAGCTGCCCTTCAGGGGCGACCGGGACGCCTCGGTCCTCTATGCCGTCGTTCACGCCGAACCCAAGTCCCTCAAGGTCCGCAAGCCCCCCGTTCCGGAAGATCTGCAGCAGGTCGTCGCCCGGGCCCTGAAGAAGAGGCCGGAGGCCCGATACGGCTCGGCCGAGGAGATGCTGAAGGATCTCCGCGCCTACCAGACGTCGCTCCAGCTGGAGGGCTCCGGCGTCGTGAGCTTGAAGGCGCTCCTCCGCCGCGTCCGCAGGCCCCGCGTCGCCATCCCGGCGGCGGCGGTCCTCGCCGCCTTGACCTTCTTCGGCGTCCGTTTCTTCACCCATCAGGCCAAGGCCCGATGGGCGAGGCAGGTCGCTATTCCCGGGATCGAGAAGCTCGTCGAAGAGAACAACATCTGGCGGGACCTCGTCCCGGTCTATCGCCAGGCCGTGCAAGTCGAAGCGATCGTCCCGGATGATCCGAGGCTGGCCGGGATCTTCGCCCAATGCTCGTTGAAGATCGACGTTTCGACGGAGCCGGCCGGGGCCAGGATCTTTCTGAAGCCCTACAGCTCCCCGGAGGACGCGTGGACCTACCTCGGGACCTCGCCCATCGCCAAGGCCCGGGTGCCTGTCGGGGTCTTCCGGTGGAAGATCGAGAAGGACGGCTGTGAGACCGTCCTGGCGGCCGCGTCGACCTGGAGCGTCGACATGACGGCCCAAAACGTCATCATTCCGAACAGCCTGGCCTGGACGCTGGACGAGCGCGGCCGTCTGCCGAAGGACATGGTCCGGGTGGCCGGCGCCGATCTGCCCCTGGGCCGATTGGCGGATTTCTTCATCGACAAGTACGAGGTCACCAACAGGCAATTCAAGGAGTTCGTCGACAAGGGGGGCTACCGCGACAGGGCCTATTGGAAGCACCGTTTTCTAAAGGACGGGCGGGAGACCGGTTGGGAGGACGCCGTCATGCTCTTCGTGGACCAGACCGGCCAGCCCGGCCCTTCGACCTGGCAGGCCGGGGACTATCCCGAGGGCCAGGGCGGCTATCCCGTTTCGGGGGTCAGCTGGTACGAGGCGGCGGCCTACGCGGAATTCGCGGGCAAGAGCCTGCCGACGGGATACCACTGGGGGCTCGCCCGGGGCGAGGCCACGACGATCATCCTCGTGCCTCAGCTTGGGGGGTTCGCCCTCCTCGCTCCCTTCAGCAATTTCGGCGCCAAGGGGCCTGTGGCCGTGGGCAGCCTGCCGGGGATCTCGGCCTACGGCGCCTACGACATGGCCGGGAACGTCCGCGAGTGGTGTTTCAACGGATTCCCCGACGGCCGACTGGTCCGCGGCGGCGCCTGGGGGGATAACACCTATATGTTCGACTATTGGAGCCAGGCCCCGGCCGTGGACCGCTCGCCCCTGAACGGATTCCGGTGCGCTCTTTATCCCGATCCGGGCCAGATCCCTGCCGCGGCCTTTCAGCCCGTCGAGGTGGCCACCGGCCAGGTGGCCGCCGCGGAGCCGGTCGATTACCGGGCCATGGTCCCGGCGCCGGATGCCGTCTTCCGAATCTACAAGGAGCAGTTCTCGTACGATCGGACCGCCCTCAGGGGTCTCGTCGAATCGAAAGTTGAGAGCCCCGGCGGCTGGATCCGCGAGAAGGTCAGTTTCGAGGCGGCCTACGGCGGCGATCGCGTCCCGGCCTATCTCTTCCTGCCGAAGAACGCGGCCCCGCCCTACCAGACCGTCGTTTATTTCCCCGGCGGCGCCTCCGAATGGCAGCGGTCGAGCGAGAACATCGAGAGCTATTACGAGTTCCCGATGTTCCTGTCGTTCCTGGTGAAGAGCGGGCGGGCCGTCCTCTATCCGATCTACAAGGGGACCTTCGAGCGCGGCACCAACGATCTGGCCATGGTCATCGATGCCGACATGGCTTCCCGTCAGTATGCCGCCCTCCTCGTCCAAGAGGTCCAGGACTTCAAGAGATGTCTGGATTACCTGGAGACCAGGCCGGACATCGACGCCGGGAAGATCGCCTACTACGGGATGAGCTGGGGCGGGGCCCTCGGGGCCATCATCCCCGCCGTGGAAGAGCGCCTGAGGGCCTCGGTCCTCTTGGCCGGCGGACTCTTCGGCGATTACCGTCCCGAAGCCCACCCCGTGAATTACATCGGCCGGGTCAAAGTCCCCACGCTGATGCTGAACGGCCGATACGATTCCATCCTGCCGCCCGACAGGTCCTCGAAGCCGATGTTCGATCTGCTGGGGACCCCCGCGGAGCACAAGAAGCAGATCTTCTTCGAGACCGACCACGTCCCGCCGTATAACGAATACGTCAAAGAGACCCTGGCCTGGCTGGACAAGTACCTGGGGCCGGTCAAAAGATAGGCCTGAACCCCGGATTCGCATCCCCGGGCTGAGCCCGGCCCCTTGAGGAAAGGTCCGAACGAACGGTCGTCAGGGCTTCTTGGCGATCTCGGCCTTGCTCTTGCGGCGCATGTCGGCGGCGTGGGCGCGCTTATAGCTCTGAATGTCGACGAAACGCCCCTTGGTGTCGCGCACGGCATAGAGCTTGGTCCCCTTGGAGCTCCGGTGGGTCGTTCTTTTCTGAGGCATGGGTCCTCCTTATATTTGGATCTTCGGGATAAACGGGTCCCTTCGCTTTAGAGCGTCTTTCCCCTCGACGACCGGAATCCGGCTCTGCGGATGCATGGGATAGATCAACAATATTCCGCGGGGACCAGAATGTCAAACGGACATCGGCCCGTTTGCCCGGGCCCTGGGTTTCTGCTATAAAGGACGTCCCATCCCGCACCGTCGAGGAGGCCCGAAAGACCCATGATCCGCACCGTCATCTCCGACCTGGGCCGCGTCGTCCTCTGGTTCGACAACAATATCTTTCTGCGCAAGCTCGCCGAACATGCGGGCCGGCCGTTCGAGGCGGTCAAGGCGACGGTCCACGGCGACCTGGGCCTTCTCCGGAGCTTCGACGGCGGGGCCGTGACCCCGGCGGGCTTCCACGAGCGGGTGACCTCGGCCGTCGGCGCGACGCTCTCCTACGACGCCTTCTACGGCATGTACAACGACATCTTCACCGCCAACACCCCGGCGATCGACGTGCTGAGCCGGGTCAAGGCCGCGGGCTACGGGGCCCTGCTCCTCTCCAACACCGACCCGGAGCGCTTCGCCTTCGTCCTCCGCCGCTTCCCCGAGATCGGGCTCTTCGACGGCTTCGTCCTGTCCTACGAGCTCAAGCTCCTGAAGCCCGACCGGGCCATCTACCTCGCCGCGGCCCGCCTGGCCGGCTCGGAGCCGGCGGAATGCGTCTTCATCGACGACATGGAGGAGAACGTCGCGGGCGCGGTCGCGACCGGGCTCGCGGGGATCCTCTACCGGCCGGAGACGGACCTCGAAGCGGAGCTCCGTAACCTCGGCCTCCGCTTCTAAGCCGCCGCTTTATTCGCCGACGACCTGAACCCAGACTTGGCGCGTGCGCGGGCCGTCGAACTCGCAGAAGAACACCCCCTGCCACGTGCCGAGCCGGAGCCGGCCGTCCTCGACGAGGAGCGTCGCCGACGAGCCGACGAGCGCGGCCTTGACGTGGGCCGGTGAGTTGCCCTCCGCGTGCCGGTAGGGGAGAGCGTCTGGCACCGCGCGCCGCAGGGCCCGGGCCAGGTCGGCCCGCACGTCGGGATCGGCGTTCTCGTTGACGGTGACCCCGGCCGTGGTGTGGGGCACGGTGACGACGCAGATCCCGTTCTTGACCCCCGAGTCGACCACAAGCCGCCCGATCTCGGCCGTCAGATCGACGAACTCCTCCCGCTCTCCGGTCCTGATCTCGATGGTATTCATTGGCACCTCAGCAACTTAAAAAAAACTCGCGAAAGGCCTTGACAAGCCTCCGAAGCGAGGTGTAGAGTCTCCTCGGAAAATACAATATTTGGTATTTTCCGTGCAACAGCCACACAAGATATGGGATAGAGCCGAAAGGCTTAGTATTATTGCCATGGTTTCGGGAAGGGTTGATTTTAGCACGTCGCCTGCGGGATTCCCAGGCTTGTGAGCGGCACGCGTCAGTAGGAGGAGGGAACACATGGTCAGCGCGGTCGGCAGGATCAAGAAGCGGGACGGGACGATCACCGATTTCAACCAGGACAAGATCACCAGCGCCATCCACAAGGCCATGCAGTCGGAGGGCATCAAGGACCCGGCCATCGCCAAGACGGCCTCCGATATCGTCTGCTTCATGATCGAGGAGAAGTTCGGCGGCTACACCATCCCGTCCGTCGAGCAGATCCAGGACATCGTCGAGATGGTCCTGATGAAGCAGGGCTACCACGACGTGGCCAAGTCCTACATCCTCTACCGCGAGAAGCACAAAAGCATCCGTGAGGCCAAGAGGATCGGCATCAACCTCGAGCGGCTGGTCAAGGACTACCTCAGCAACGCCGACTGGAAGATCCGGGAGAACTCGAACGAGGGCGTCCAGAGCTTCGCCGGCCTCAACGCCCGCGTCTCCGGCGAGGTCCTGTCGAACTTCGCCCTCAACCATATCTACACCGAGCGGGCCAAGAAGGCCCACGAGACCGGCGAGTTCCATATCCACGACCTGAGCTACCCCATCGTCGGCTACTGCGCCGGCTGGTCCCTCGAGAACCTCATCCGCAAGGGCTTCGGCCACGTCCCCAACCAGGTCCACTCCAATCCGGCCAAGCACCTCGACACCCTGACGCTGCACATGGTCAACTACATCGGGACCATGCAGGCCGAGTTCGCCGGCGCCCAGGCCTTCTCCAGCGTCGACACCCTGCTCGCCCCTTTCGTCCGCCACGACAAGCTCAGCTACGAGGACGTCAAGCAGGACATGCAGAAGCTCATCTTCGGGCTCAACGTCCCCTGCCGCTGGGGTTGGCAGACGCCCTTCTCCAACCTGACCTTCGACTGGACCATCCCCGAGGACATGAAGGCCAAGAAGGCCGTCGTCGGCGGCAAGGAGCTCGACACCTGCTACGGCGACTACCAGAAGGAGGTCGACTGGATCAACCAGGCCTTCCTCGAGATCATGATCGAGGGCGACCTCAAGGGCCGG